>JAHBAO020000403.1 GCA_018500065.2 Octadecabacter sp.
GGTGCTGGAGCTTGTGAAAGCAGGCGACTTCAAGGACATCGATTTGATGCCCAAACAGATGACACGTCTGACCGATGCGATCGCCGAAGTCCGCAAAAGGGAGGCGGAATTCAATGACAGACATGGAACAGGACTTAGCGAAGGGGACATCGACTTTGATGACCTCAGGCGTGAGATCGGGTGCCGCCTTGGTCGCATCCGCAAATGTTGCAGATCGTAAGGCGTTTTTGCGGGGGCTTTCGGGGCCGCAATTGAAGGCGCTGCCCTATCTGTTTGATTTCTGGGCATTGGAACACCAGCTGGCCCCCGTAGGGGACTGGCGGACATGGGTTATTTTGGGAGGCCGCGGCGCAGGAAAAACACGCGCGGGTGCCGAATGGGTCAGGTCAATGGTGGAGGGATCGCGTCCGCGCGATCCCGGCGCAGCGACGCGTGTGGGCCTTATCGGTGAGACGATGGAGCAAGCGCGTGAGGTGATGGTCTTTGGAGAAAGCGGGATATTGGCATGTTCGCCACCGGATCGTCGCCCGACATGGATTGCGGGGCGCCAGATGTTGGTGTGGCCCAATGGTGCGGAGGCGCGTCTGTATTCGGCGTTTGACCCTGAGCGCCTGCGCGGGCCGCAGTTTGACGCGGTTTGGGCGGATGAATTTGCAAAATGGCCCAAAGCGCAAGAGACGTGGGACATGATGCAGTTTGGATTGCGTTTAGGCAAGAAACCCCGTGCATGTGTGACGACAACACCAAAAAATGTTGAGATATTGAAAGACCTTTTGGCGCGAAGCAGCACTGTTCAGACCCATGCGACCACGCAGGACAATCGCGCGTATCTGGCGGATGGTTTTCTGGAAGAGGTGCAGGAACGTTATGCGGGGACGCGGCTTGGGCGGCAGGAATTGGACGGTGTGTTGTTGGCGGATGTGGATGGTGCGCTTTGGACGTCTGCGCGGCTAGAGGGCTGTCGGGTGAATAAAGCACCCGCGTTGGACCGTATTGTCGTGGCGGTGGACCCGCCAGCGGGGGCGAATGCCAGTTCGGATGCGTGCGGGATCGTGGTGGCGGGGATTGTCAGCAAAGGGCCGGTGAAGGATTGGAAGATATACGTGCTGGAAGACGCGTCCGTGCAGGGGGTGTCACCAAACGACTGGGCAGCAGCGGCGATAGCGGCGATGGATCGGCATGGTGCGGATCGCTTGGTGGCAGAAGTGAACCAAGGGGGCGCGATGGTAGAGGCCATTGTGCGATCCATTGATCCGTCGGTTTCTTATCGCGGGGTACATGCAACGCGGGGCAAAGAGATGCGGGCGGAACCTGTGGCGGCACTGTATGAGCAGGGGCGGGTAAGGCACGTGTTGGGGCTGGGCGCGTTAGAGGACGAGATGTGCCAGATGACGGCAGAAGGCTATGCTGGGACAGGGTCGCCGGATCGCGTGGATGCGCTGGTTTGGGCGTTGACGGATTTGTTTTTGGAACCTGCGAAACGGTGGAGATCACCTCAGGTTCGGACGCTTTAGCCCTATGAATAGGGGCTTGCGCAATGTGTTGCGCGGCCAACGAACGGTGGGTTTTCACCTTCGTAAGACATTTAGTTGAAATTGTATCGTGTTGGATCGGACGCCACTGAACAGGCGGCACCAGAGGGGATTTGAATGTTTGATTTTCTGAAGCGGCAAGAAGCGGCACAGGCCAATGTGCCTGAAGTAAAAGCGTCTGCCACGGGTAAGGTTGCGGCGTGGGGGGCAGTTGGACGTTCTGTATGGGGCGCGCGTGACAGCGCGACGCTGACGCGGTCTGGCTTTACGTCCAACCCTGTGGGCTTTCGCGCAGTTAAGATTATTGCCGAAGCTGCGGCGGCATTGCCGTTGGTTTTACAGGACGCAGAGCGCCGTTATGACACGCACCCTGTGTTGGATCTGATCCAACGCCCGAATGGGGTGCAGGGGCGTGCGGAACTGTTTGAAGCGCTGTTCGGGCAGCTGTTGTTGACAGGCGATGGGTACATCGAGGCCGTGGGCGGCGAAGACACGCCGCTGGAGCTGCATGTTCTGCGATCTGATCGGATGACTTTGGTGCCTGGCTCGGATGGCTGGCCGGTGGCGTATGATTATACGGTTGGCGGGCGCAAGCACCGCTTTGCCGTTGGCGAGGGGGCGTCACCGATTTGTCATGTGAAGTCGTTTCACCCGCAAGACGACCATTATGGATTGTCGCCGATGCAGGCGGCGGCGACGGCGCTGGATGTGCATAATGCCGCGTCCCGTTGGTCTAAAGCTTTGCTGGACAATGCAGCGCGGCCTTCTGGGGCGATTATTTACAAGGGGGCCGATGGCCAGAGCCAGCTTTCAACGGATCAGTATGATCGGTTGTTGATGGAGATGGAGACCCAGCATCAAGGGGCCAAGAACGCGGGGCGTCCGATGTTGCTGGAAGGCGGGCTTGATTGGAAACCGATGGGGTTCAGCCCGTCTGACATGGAGTTCCAGAAAACCAAAGAAGCGGCGGCGCGTGAGATCGCGATTGCCTTTGGCGTGCCGCCGATGCTGCTCGGGATTACGGGGGATGCGACTTATGCGAATTACCAAGAGGCGAACCGTGCGTTTTATCGTTTGACGGTATTGCCATTGGTGACCCGTGTGGCCGGTGCGATTGCGGATTGGTTGGGGGATTTCACGGGTGAGCGGTTCGATCTGAAGCCTGATCTGGACCAAGTCGTAGCGCTGTCTGTTGAGCGGGACGCGCAATGGAAGCGGATTGGCGAGGTGTCGTTTCTGACGGATGCGGAGAAGCGCAAGTTGCTTGGCTTGCCGAGCCTTGAGGTTGGCGATGGCTGACATGCGCGAGACATTTGAGTGCGGACCAAGCCTGCGCCTTGATGCGCAAGAGCGGGTGTCGGCGCTGCAGTTTGCCCAACTTAATACACAGCTGGGCAAGATTGAAGTGATGATGGAACGGCTGGAGCGGCGGTTGTGGTTGACGGTTTATGGCGTGGTAGGCGTGATTTTAGCCCAAGCGTTTCAATCGATCCTGACTGTGTCGCCCTGAAAGGAATTGAGATGACTTTGGAACATAAATTTATCGCCCTTGGCGACAGCGTTGTGGTCGAGAACGGCATTGAGATCAGCGGTTATGCGTCGCTGTTTGGCAAAGCAGACCAGGGGGGAGATGTTGTTGAGACGGGGGCCTATGCTGCGTCTTTGGATCGTCTTGCTGGCAAGGGTGGTGGTGTAAAAATGCTGTGGCAGCATGATCCGGCGCAACCGATTGGCGTGTGGGACGAGGTGCGCGAGGATGCGGCTGGCCTGTACGTGAAGGGTCGCATTTTGCGCGATGTCGAAAAGGGCCGCGAGGCTGCGGCGCTGATTGAGGCGGGCGCGATTGACGGCTTGTCGATCGGTTACCGCACGGTAAGGGCCACAAAGAATACATCGGGCGGACGCCTGTTGTCAGAGCTGGAACTTTGGGAGGTGTCGCTGGTGACATTCCCGATGCTTCCGGATGCGCGCGTGGGGGCAAAAGGGGACGACCCTGTGGCCGACACGATGCGTGAATTGGCGGGGGCGTTTGAGGATGCCCGCGCTGTGCTGGGCCAACCTTAAGGCGCGGCGTTTCCACCCATAGATCAAAAGGATCGATAGATGACTAACCTCGAGTGCAAGGCTCGGGACGGGGAAGGTGCGCCCTCTCCGGCCCATGAGTTGAAGTCTGCGATGGCGGGCTTTGTGAGCGATTTCAAGAACTTCACGAGTGATATTCACACCAAACTAAAAGAGCAGGACGACCGTATGACCAAACTTGACCGTAAATCCATGATTTCTGGCGCACGCCCTGCGCTGGCCACTGCTGCTTCTGTTGAGGCGCCACACCAAAAGGCGTTTGAGGCCTATCTGCGCTCTGGGGAAGATGATGGTCTGCGTGAGCTGCCGATGGAAGGTAAATCCATGTCCACGGCTGTGGCCGCTGATGGTGGCTATTTGGTGGACCCGCAGACATCTGCAACCGTTCAATCGACGCTGGCTGCAACAGCATCTATCCGTGCGATTGCCAATGTGGTGAACGTTGAGGCCACGTCTTATGACGTGCTGATTGATCATACTGAAATGGGTGCTGGTTGGGCGACTGAGAACGATCTGACGTCTGAAACAGGCACACCGCAGATTGATCGCATTACGATTGCCCTGCATGAGCTTTCCGCGCTGCCAAAAGCGTCCCAGCGTTTGCTGGATGACAGCGCGTTCAATATTGATGAATGGCTCGCTGGCCGTATCGCGGACAAGTTCGCACGTTCAGAAGCGGCGGCGTTTGTGAATGGCAACGGTGTTGATAAGCCAACCGGTTTCCTGACAGCGCCACAGGTCGACAATGATGTGTGGGTTTGGGGCAACCTTGGGTATGTCGTGACTGGTGCGGATGGCGGTTTCAACGGTGCGGAGTCCCTGATTGACCTTGTCTATAGCCTTGGTGCTGAATACCGCGCCAATGGGACGTTTGTGATGAATTCCAAGACGGCCGGCGCTGTGCGCAAGCTGAAGGACAACGATGGCCGTTTCTTGTGGTCTGATGGTCTGGTTGCGGGGGAACCTGCACGTCTGCTGGGGTACCCAGTTCTGATCGCGGAAGACATGCCTGACATCGCATCTGATGCCACTGCGATTGCGTTTGGTGACTTTGGTGCGGGCTACACCGTGGCTGAACGTCCTGATCTGCGCGTGTTGCGTGACCCGTTCAGCGCCAAGCCACATGTTTTGTTCTATGCGACCAAGCGCGTGGGTGGTGCGGTGTCTGATTACGCTGCGATCAAACTTCTCAAGTTCGGCCTTTCCTAAGGGCTGAGGGGGACGGGCGCGGGGATACCTCTCGCGTCCGTGCTTCGGGCGCATGCGAGACGTGAGTTAACCCTCGCGTTGTCCAGCTGCTTCCTTCCGTCCGAGCAATGCGGGGGGCATGTGCCCGAAGTGTTCACGAATTTATCAAGCCGTTTTCGGAGTTAATCCATGATGTTGATCGAAGAGACCACAGTGCCAACGGGCGCCTTGCCGGTTGCCTTTTTCAAAGAACACCTGCGCCTTGGATCGGGATTTTCCGATGATGGATTGCAGGACGACCTTTTAGAGAATTTCCTACGTTCGGCGCTGGCCGCGATTGAGGCGCGCACGGGTAAGGCGTTGATCGAACGCACCTTTAGCTGGAGCGTGACCCAGTGGCGTGACGGCGTGGCGCAGGCTTTGCCGATTGCCCCGGTGAGCGCGATTGTTGATGTGGTGATGGTAGGCCGCGGAGGGGACGAGAGTATCGTTGATCGCGAAACCTATTCCCTGCGCGCTGACATGCAGCGCCCTGTGATGGCCGCAGTGGGTGCGTGTTTGCCAAACATCGGCCAGACAGACAGTGCGCGTATTCGTATGCTTGCGGGCTTTGGCCCAGACTGGAGCGATGTGCCTGCTGATCTGCGTCAAGCGGTGCTGCTGCTGGCCGCGCATTACTACGAATACCGCCATGAGGTTCAGTATGACGGCGGCTGTATGCCGTTCGGTGTGAGCGCGTTGATTGAACGCCACCGCACGCTGCGCCTGCTTGGTGGAGGAGCCAACTGATGGCCCCGCGATTGAACCGCCAATTGGTGCTGGAGGCGCCGACGCACGTCAGTGATGGCGCGGGGGGCTACACCCAAGACTGGACGGCGCTGGGCACTTTGTGGGCCAGCGTGACGGCCCGCAGTGGGCGTGAGGCGGCGGGTGTTGCTGCTCCGCTGAGCCGCGTTGCCTACAAGATAATAGTGCGTGCGGCCCCCACGGGATCAGACGCGCGGCCCGTCGCAAACCAGCGGTTTCGGGATGGCGCACGCAGGTTCGTGATTTTGGCTGTGGCCGAAGACGATGCGGATGCGCGGTACCTGAATTGCACAGCGCAAGAGGAGACAGTGGCATGAGTTACGGAGTTTCAGCAGCGCTACAGACGGCGATCTATCAGGCGTTGGTGGCGGACGCGACGTTGGCCGGATTGGTCGGCAGCGACATTTACGACGCGTTGCCAACGGGCATGCTGCCAGCGCTTTACGTGGCCTTAGGCCCTGAGTTGGTGAAGGATATGTCCGACAAAACAGGCAGTGGTGCTGTGCATGAATTTACCGTGTCAGTCGTGACCGACAACGCAGGGTTCGCGACTGCGAAACAGGCGGCGACTGCGGTGTCTGATGTGCTGGTCGATGCGGATCTGGCGTTAAGCCGCGGCACGTTGGTTGGCCTGAGTTTTTACCGCGCAAAGGCGGTGCGCGTTGGCACGGCAGACGAGCGGCGGATTGATCTGACGTTCAAAGCAATCGTGCAAGACACGTAGATCGCGTTCCTTAGGAGCGAACAATTTCAAACACTTACGGAGTATTTCTTATGGTAGCGCAAAATGGCAAGGATCTGTTGATCAAGATCGACATGACGGGCGGTGGCCTGTTTGAAACGGCGGCAGGGCTGCGTGCGACGCGCATCAGTTTCAACGCAGAAACGGTGGATGTTACGTCACTGGAAAGTACAGGCGGTTGGCGCGAAGTGCTGGGCGGCGCGGGCGTGAAAACCGCCTCCATCAGCGGGTCCGGCGTGTTCAAAGATGACAGCACGGATGAGCGCGTGCGTGAGATTTTCTTTGACGGCGAGACGCCTGACTTTCAGGTGATCGTGCCGGATTTTGGCACCATCGAGGGGCCGTTCTTGGTCAGCTCGATTGAATATGCCGGATCGCACAACGGCGAGGCGACCTATGAGATGTCGCTGACGCCTGCTGGTGAAATCACCTTTGTGGCCTTTCCGTAATGGCAGCTGGTGCGCCGCATAATCCGTGGGCTGGTGAGGTTTCCTTGGTTGTCGATGGGCAGGCGTATGTCTGCAAGTTGACGCTGGGCGCGTTGGCGGAACTGGAAGTGGCTTTAGGCGCAGACACGTTGGTTGAACTGGTTAAACGCTTCGAAAGTGGCGGGTTTTCAACCCGTGATGTGTTGGCGCTAATCGTTGCAGGCTTGCGTGGTGGCGGCTGGCAAGGAACGGCACGGGACATGGTTGGGGCGCAAATTGAGGGCGGTGTCGTGCGGGCGGCTGAGGTCGCAGCACAATTGCTGGCCCGTGCCTTTGCCACCCCATGACCGGTTTCGATTGGCCCGGATTGCTGCGCGCAGGGGTGCGCGGTTTGGGGTTGAAACCACATGAGTTCTGGGCGCTTACGCCAGCCGAATTGTGGCTGTTGTTGGGGCCTGAAGCGGGCGAGATGCCGATGAACCGCGGGCGGTTGGATGACCTGTCGTCGCGGTTCCCTGATCAAGACAGTGGAGATGAGGATGGATGATATTGACGGTTTGGACGCGCTGGAATCCGAGGCCAAAGCGCTAGAGCAGACTTTGGGGTCGGTTACGGCGATGACGGATGCGTTTGACGCACAATTGGGGCGCATGAAGGCGACTTTGGGTGATACGACGCGCGATCTGGGCAATCTGGAACGCGGGTTTTCGGGCGGTTTGCGCAAGGCTTTTGACGGGCTGGTTTTTGATGGCCGGTCTTTGTCGGATGCATTGGCGACGGTGGGTGAGGCGATGTCGCGCACGGTTTACAACAACGCCTTGAAGCCGGTGACGGACCACTTTGGCGGGCTGCTGGCGGGGGGCGTGAATTCGCTTGTTTCAAGCATGATGCCGTTTGAGCAAGGCGGCGCGTTCAGCCAAGGGCGGGTGACGCCATTTGCCAAGGGCGGGGTTGTGTCGGGGCCGATGAACTTTCCGATGCGCGGCGGCACTGGGTTGATGGGTGAAGCGGGGCCGGAGGCGATTATGCCGCTGACGCGCGGCGCTGATGGAAGCTTGGGTGTTAAGGCGCAAAGCGGACAGGCTGTGAACATCACCATGAATATCAGCACGCCGGATGCGGCGAGTTTCAAGCGCAGCCAGAGCCAGATCGCGGCGTCGATGGGGCGGGCATTGGGCCGTGGGCAACGCAACCGTTAGGAAGGATTTTGACGATGAGTTTTCATGAAGTTCGGTTTCCGACGAGTTTGAGTTTTGGCGCCTTGGGTGGCCCCGAGCGGCGTACCGAAGTGGTGACACTGGCCAATGGATTTGAGGAGCGCAACACGCCGTGGGCGCATTCGCGTCGTCGCTATGATGCGGGGATGGGGTTGCGGTCTTTGGACGATGTCGAAGTACTGGTGGCGTTTTTTGAAGCACGACAGGGGCAGATGTTCGGGTTCCGTTGGAAGGACTGGTCGGACCATAAGTCGGCCGTGTCAAGCCGTGCGAATACCGGTGACGATCAACTGCTTGGGATGGGTGATGAAGAGCGTACAGAGTTCCAGATCGTGAAGAATTATTCATCTGGAACAGCAACTTATGCGCGTCCGATCACCAAGCCTGTGTTCGGAACCGTGCTGGTGTCGGTGAGTGGTGATCCACAGGTTGAAGGTGTCGACTATAGCGTCGATACCACCACAGGGATCGTGACGTTCACCCATCCGCCTGACCATCAGGCAGAGGTGACGGCGGGTTATGAATTTGATGTTCCTGTGCGGTTTGATGCGGACAGAATTGTGACGTCGATGGCGACGTTCAAGGCGGGTGAAGTGCCGGATGTGCCTGTGGTTGAGGTGCGGGTATGAGTGCGTTTCAGGAGCATCTTGAGACCGGGGTTACCACGCTGGCGCGGTGTTGGGCCGTGGTGCGCCGCGATGGGCGGGTGTTTGGGTTTACTGATCATGACCGCGCGTTGAGTTTCGACGGGATCACGTTCAAGGCGGATGCGGGCATGACGGCGCGTGCGATTATGTCGGGGACAGGGCTTTCGGTTGATAACTCAGAAGCGATGGGCGCGTTAAGCGATGCAGCGATCACCGAAGCCGACATTGAGGCGGGGCGGTTTGATGGGGCCGAGGTCAAGGCGTGGCTGGTGAATTGGGCGGATGTGGAAACACGGAGGTTGCGGTTTGTGGGCACGATTGGCGAGTTGCGCCGGAGCGGTGGTGCGTTTCATGCGGAATTGCGCGGGCTGACGGAATTGCTGAACCAGCCGCAGGGACGGGTGTATCAGACGCCGTGTTCTGCGATCTTAGGGGACGTGGCTTGCGGGTTTGATTTGGATGCGAACGGCTATTCGATTGAGGTTCCTGTTGAAGAGTTGATCGAGAGGCGACGGTTTACCTTTGCGAGTATGAACACGTTTGAACCTGCGTGGTTTGAGCGTGGGCGTTTGCGTGTGCTGAGCGGTGCTGCCGAAGGGCTTGTCGGGGTGATCAAACGCGATCGCTTGGTTGGTGGCGTTCGAGAGGTTGAGGTGTGGGAGGCGTTTCGCATGGCGATTGCGACAGGCGATACGATCCGGCTTGAAGCTGGGTGCGACAAGCGGTTTGAAACCTGCCGTTTGAAGTTCAACAACCTGCTGAACTTTCAGGGCTTTCCGGACATTCCAGGCGACGATTGGTTGGTAAGTGCGCCTGTCAGCAAGGGTCAAAATGCAGGCGGTAGTTTGCGGCGTTGGACGTGAGCGTGGCGCAAATTGTAACAGTGGCGCGTGCGTGGATTGGCACGCCCTACGTGCACCAAGCTGCGCGACGTGGTGCGGGGTGTGATTGCCTTGGCTTGTTGCGTGGCGTTTTGGCGGAGGTCAGCGGCACAGCATTGCAAAAAGTGCCAGCCTACACGCCGGACTGGTCGGAACCCCAAGGCGACGAGGTGCTTTGGAAGGCGGCTGCGGAGCAGTTGATTGCCAAGCCGATTGAGGACGCACAGGGCGGTGATGTTGTGCTGTTTCGGATGCGACAGGGCGCGGTCGCCAAACACGTTGGATTGCAGGCTGAAACAGGTCTGCGGCCCACATTTATTCATGCATATCAGGGGCATGGCGTGTGTGAGAGTGCGTTTTCTGCGCCTTGGCAGCGGCGCCTTGTGGCGCGGTTTGCCGTCCCTGACTTTTCCTAGAACAAAGGCATATCATCATGGCAACGATTGTACTTTCAGCGGCGGGTATGGCGCTTGGCGGATCTATGGGCGGCACCGTTTTGGGGCTTGGTATGGCCACGATCGGGCGCGCGGCGGGCGCGACATTGGGGCGGGTGATTGACCAGCGTATCATGGGCGCGGGCAGTGAGGTTGTTGAAACTGGCCGCGTTGATCGCTTTCGTTTGACAGGGGCCAGCGAGGGCGCTGGCATGTCGCGCCTTTACGGGCGCATGCGCGTTGCGGGGCAGGTGATTTGGGCGACGGAGTTTGTCGAAACATCCACGACCACAACCACTGGCGGCGGTAAGGGCGGCGCAAGCAAACCAAAAACGACGACGCGCAGTTACAGCTATTCAGTTTCCCTCGCGATTGCCCTGTGTGAGGGCGAAATTTCGCGCGTCGGGCGTGTTTGGGCGGACGGGGTTGAGGTCGCGCGCGACGATCTGAACATGCGCGTTTATTCGGGTGCCGACGACCAGTTGCCTGACCCGAAAATGGAGGCGGTTGAGGGCGCGGGCCAAGTACCAGCCTATCGCGGCACGGCCTATGTGGTGTTGGAGGACTTAGAGCTAGGGCAATTCGGCAACCGTGTGCCGCAGTTCTCGTTTGAGGTCATGCGACCCGGGCAGGGGGACGATGCGGTGCATTCTGACCTTGGGTCGCTTGTAACGGGTGTGGCGTTGGTTCCGGGGACGGGGGAGTATTCGCTTGCGACGACATCGGTCACGATTTCCAAAGGTTTCGGGCAATACGAGTCCGTGAACGTGAACACACCGTCTGGCAAAAGCGATTATCTGGTCGCTGTTGAGGCGTTGGAAGAAGAGCTGCCCAATTGCGGGTCCGTTACGATGGTGGTGTCGTGGTTCGGCGATGATTTGCGCTGTGGTGAGTGCACGATCAAACCAAAGGTTGAACAAACGTCGGTAGACGGCGCTGAAATGGCGTGGTCGGTGTCCAGCGTTGCGCGCGCAGCGGCCGAGGTTGTGCCGATGGAAGCTGACCGTCCGCTTTATGGTGGCACGCCTGCGGACGATGCGGTTGTTGAGGCATTGCGCGATTTGTCTGCACGCGGGCAAAAGGCGGTGTTTTACCCCTTCATTCTGATGGAGCAATTGGACGGCAATGCCTTGCCCGATCCGTGGTCAGGAAATGCCGGCCAGCCGCGCCTGCCGTGGCGTGGACGGATCACCACGTCTTTGGCGCCGACACAGGCAAACACACCGGATCAAACTGCGGCGGCGGACGGCGAAGTTGCGGCATTTTTCGGGGCAGCGCAGGTCAGTGATTTTGCGACTGTTGGTGGCAAGGTCGTCTACAGTGGCCCGAATGAGTGGTCCTATCGCCGCTTCATTTTACATTATGCACATCTGTGCGCATTGGCAGGAAATGTGGATGGGTTTTGCATCGGCTCAGAGATGCGTTCGCTGACGCAAATTCGCGGAGCGTCAGGGTTTCCCGCAGTGCAGGCATTGATTGATCTGACGGCAGATGTGCGGGCAATTTTAGGGCCGGATGTGAAGATCGGCTACGCGGCGGATTGGTCAGAATATCATGGCTACCAACCCAGCGGCACGGCGGATAAGTTGTTCCATCTTGATCCACTTTGGGCGGATCAAGATATTGATTTTATTGGCATTGATAACTACATGCCGCTGTCTGACTGGCGTGATGGGGAGGGCCATTTGGACGCTAAATATGGCTCGATCTACAACCTCGACTACCTAGGCGCGAACGTTGAGGGCGGCGAGGGATATGATTGGTATTACCATTCGCCTGAAGCTGCCGCTGCGCAAATTCGCACGCCAATTACCGACGGCGAGGGTGAGCCGTGGATTTGGCGCTATAAGGACATGCGCAACTGGTGGCTGAATGCCCACCATGAGCGTGAGGGCGGCGTTCGAGCGGCACTTCCCACAGCCTGGCAACCGGGTAGCAAGCCAATTTGGTTCACCGAGGTTGGCTGCGCCGCCGTGGATAAAGGCACCAATGAGCCCAACCGTTTTGTTGATTTGAAATCGTCGGAGTCCGGCTTGCCAAGGGCGTCAAACGGCATCCGTGACGATTACATCCAAATGCAATATCTGCGCACGTTGTTTACCCACTACGCAGACCCCGCGTTGAATCCGACATCATCCGTGACGGGCTTGCAAATGGTGGACCCTGAACGCATCCATGTTTGGGCGTGGGATGCGCGGCCGTTTCCGGCGTTTCCGGGGAACGGGGCGCTGTGGTCAGACAATGTGAACTATGCGCGGGGGCATTGGATCAACGGGCGCGCGGCGTCGCGGCCTTTGTCGTCTGTGGTTGCCGAGATTTGTGAAAATGCGGGCGTCACTGCCTATGATGTCAGTGCGTTGCACGGCGTTGTGCGCGGCTATGGGGTGGATGATGTGACAACTGCGCGCTCTGCCTTACAGCCGCTGATGGTAGCCTACGGCTTTGATGCGATTGAACGGGACGGTGTGTTGGAGTTTCGCACGCGCGTTGCGCGCATGGACGCTGAAATAGACGCGGGGCAATTGGTTTATGAAGACGAAGCTGAGGGCGCAATTGAGCTGACGCGCACCCAAGACGCCGAAGTATCTGGGCGCGTGCGTGTCGGATTTGTTGAGGCGGATGCGGATTATGAAGTCCGCAGCACGGAGGCCACGTTCCCAGATGAGCAGGGGCACACGACGTCCAGTTCCGAACTGCCGCTGGTGCTGACCAGTGCCGAGGGCCAGCGCTTGGCGGAACGGTGGTTGTCCGAGGCACGCATGGCGCGGGACACGGCGCGTTTTACGCTGCCACCGTCATTGATGAACGTGGGCGCGGGCGATGTTATTCGCTTGCCCGATGAACACGGCGACGGGTTGTTTCGGGTTGATCAATCAGATCAGACCGACCGGCAAGCGCTTGAGGCTGTGCGCATTGAAACGGCGATCTATGAACCGCAAGATGTGACCGAAAAGACGTTTGATTTACGCACGTTCGTCGCGCCAGTTCCGGTGGAGCTGATGTTGATGGAGCTGCCATTGTTGCGTGGGGATGAAGACCCAGTCGCGCCTTATGTTGCGGCGTCTGGCGTGCCGTGGCCGGGCAGTGTGGCGCTGTATTCCGCCACGCAGGATGCAGGGTATGGGTTGAACCGTCTGCTTACGTCACCGTCCACAATCGGGCTAACGCAGACAGCGCTGCCAAAAGCCTGCGTCGGGCTTTATGACCGTGGGCCCGCGTTGCGCGTGCAGCTGATCCGCGGCGATTTGCAGTCTGTCTCGATTGACCAAATGTTGGGGGGTGCGAACATTGCAGCGATTGGGGATGGCAGCAGCAATAATTGGGAAGTGTTCCAGTTTGCCGATGCCGAGATCGTGGATGAGAATACGTTTGAGGTGCGTATGCGATTGCGCGGGCAGGCGGGAACGGGTGGGTTGATGCCTGCGGAATGGCCGACAGGTTCGGTGTTTGTGTTGCTGAACGGTGTGCCCGAACAGATCGAACTGGCAAGTTCCGCGCGTGGCGTCACCCAGCATTTCCGCTTTGGACCGGGAACACGGCCGCTGAGTGACGCAAGCTATCAGTACCGAACGGAGGCGTTTTCGGGGGCTGGCTTGCGCCCCTATAGCGTCGCGCATGTGCGTGCCACGCCGGAGGGGGGGGATCTTGGTGTGACGTGGGTGCGCCGTACGCGTTTGGACGGCGACAGCTGGGAGGGCGAGGACGTGCCGCTGTCAGAGGCGTTTGAGCGCTATCGCGTCCGCGTGTTCAAAGACGGCGTTCAGGTGCGGCAGGTGACGGTTGCACACCCAAACTGGACCTATTCGGCAGCCCTGCAAGCGGCGGACGGCGCGGGAGAGACCTACATTGAGGTCGCACAAGTCTCTGAAACCTATGGCGAAGGGCTTGTGAGCGGGCTGACGCTGGTGGCGTGATGCGCAGTGTGGGCCTTAGTGATCTGGATATTGCGACGCGCGCGTTGTTGGCGGTTCCTCGGGCGGGGTGGCCGACAATTGCGGCGTCCTTGATTGAGGACGCGCATACATCAGACCTGTGGCGAAAACGGCGCGGCTGCCCGCACCCAGATGGTGGAACAGGCTCGCTTTATGCACAGGCGAGCCTTTATCCGCGCGTCGCAACATCCCAGAGTAGCGCGCGCTATTGTGCCGCGATGGGGGTGCTTTTGCACGCACTTGAGGCGTGGCGCAGCCGCCTTCATTCGGAAATGTGAAGTTTCATTTCACGGGTTTATTCTTGGAAGTTTCACACTAAATAGCGTATGAGACCCCTGAAAGCGAGGTGCGCTATGGCACAGTCCAGTTCAAAATCTGCGAACCCTAAACTGACAACAGTCGATCCGGTTTGGCAGCGCATTTGCACCGAAGCGGAGCAGGCCATCTTGGATGAACCACTTATCGGTGGCTTCGTTCATAGCTCCGTTTTGCACCACAGCTCGCTTGAGAACGCCTTAGCCTATCGGATTTCCATGAAGTTGGCGTCTTCGGAGATGTCCGACCAGATGCTACGCGAAATAGCGGATCGTGCTTTTGCGGCTGATCCGTCGCTCGCGGATGCGGCGCGTGCGGACATCGTGGCAATCTACGATCGTGATCCCGCCTGCCTACGGTTCTTGCAACCTTTGTTGTTTTTCAAGGGGTTTCAAGCCGTTCAAGCGTTCCGCCTTGGTCATTTCCTTTGGCAGGAAGGTCGTAAGGACTTGGCCTATTACGTGCAAATGCGCGTATCTGAGATTTTTGGCGTCGATGTGCACCCCGGTGCGACCATCGGTAAAGGTCTGATGATTGACCATGCCCATTCTATCGTGATCGGTGAGACGGCCGTGGTCGGTGACAACGTGTCGATGCTGCATTCCGTGACGCTGGGCGGCACCGGAAAAGAAGAAGAAGACCGTCACCCCAAGATTGGCGACGGTGTTCTGATCGGTGCTGGAGCGCATGTGCTGGGCAATATCAACATCGGGCATTGCAGCCGCATTGCAGCGGGTTCGGTGGTCTTGGAAGATGTCGAACCGATGAAAACAGTGGCTGGTGTGCCTGCCAAAGTCGTTGGGGAAGCAGGGTGTTCCCAGCCGTCCGTAACGATGGATCAGCTTTTGGTTGGCTGCGGCGGTTGCGCTTAAGCGACGTCGTCTGCGGCGGGCGGGGGAAGGGGGACCAGTCCCCCTCGGCCTGCGGCCTCACCCCCTGGGATATTTTCGAAACAAAGGCAAAGTAAAGAAAAAGGGCCGCGCGGTGTGATCCGGCGGCCCATTTATGTGTCGTTCGGTGCGGTGTTTAGGCGCGCATCGCCGTCTCGCTTCAGGCGCGCATCCCCGTCTCGCCTCAGGCGAGCATCCCCATAGGGTTTTCAAGGTTCGCTTTGATCGCGTTCAGCAGGTTCGCGCCCAATGCACCGTCAATCACGCGGTGATCAACAGACAGGGTTGTGGACATCACTGTCGCAACTTTGATTTCACCGTCGTCGCCAACGATAGGCTTTTTCGTGCCTGCACCCACGGCCAAAATCGCACCGTGTGGCGGGTTGATGATGGCATCGAAGTTGTCGATGCCAAACATGCCCAGGTTGGAGATCGCAAAGCTGCCACCGATATATTCATGCGGGGCTAGTTTGCCGTCGCGTGCACGCCCAGCAAGGTCCTTCATCTGTGCGGACAGGGCTGAAAGCGATTTCATTTCAGCGTCTTGCAGCACAGGTGTGAACAACCCGCCTTCAACGGCCACCGCAACGGCCACATCAGATGCCGTGAACTTAAGCGTGCGATCACCCGCCCAGACTGCGTTGGCCTCTGGGACGTCTTGCAGGGCCAAAGCACAGGCTTTGATGATGAAGTCATTCACCGAAAGCTTCACGCCGCGTGGTTCCAGCGTTTTGTTGAGCTGGCTGCGGAAGGCGAGCAGGGCATCAAGCTGGATGTCTTTGCGCAGATAGAAGTGCGGCACGCTTTGCTTGGCTTCGGTTAGGCGGGCTGCGACTGTCTTGCGCATGCCGTTGAGAGAGACTTCCTCAAAATCTCGACCGGTGTACATCTTGAGGATCTGATCTGTGCTTGGCCCCGTGGCCAGTGCAGAACCATTGGCTGCCGGAGCAGCGGATGCGGCAGGCGCAGCGGCGGCGGCGGGCTGTGCTGTCGCGCTCTCAACGTCGGATTTGACGATACGACCATGCGGGCCGGAGCCCTTGATGGTCGAAAGATCGAGGCCTTTGTCAGCAGCAATGCGGCGTGCGAGCGGTGTCGCGAACAAACGCGCGCCATCTGAGGCGGCAGGTGCTGCTGGGGCAGGGGATGCAGCCGCAGGTGCAGCAGCGGCGGCAGGAGCCTCGGCCGGAGCAGCCGCGGCTGCAGCAGGGGCCGGAGCAGCGGACGGCGCACTCATGTCTTCACCTTCTTCACCGATGATAGCGATCGGCGTGTTTACTTTCACGCCTTCTGTGCCTTCGGCCACAAGGATTTTGCCCATGATGCCTTCGTCAACGGCTTCAAATTCCATCGTTGCTTTGTCGGTCTCGATCTCGGCGATCAGATCGCCTGATTTGATCTCGTCGCCTTCTTTGACGAGCCATTTTGCCAGCGTGCCTTCCTCCATCGTGGGGGACAGCGCGGGCATGAGAATTTCGGTAGCCATTGTCTGTTCTCCTTAACGGTAGGTGACTTGTTTCACGGCGGCGATCACTTCGTCGGTTGTGATCAGCGCGTGCTTTTCAAGATTGGCGGCATAGGGCATCGGTACGTCTTTGCCTGTGCAGTTGATGACCGGTGCGTCCAGGTAGTCAAACGCCTCTTGCATGATCGTCGCGGTCAGGTGGTTGCCGATGGAACCGACAGGCCAGCCTTCTTCAACGGTCACACAACGGTTTGTTTTCTTTACGCTTTCTAGGATCGTGGCGTAATCAATCGGGCGCAGCGTGCGCAGGTTGATGACTTCGGCAGAGATACCGTCTGCCGCGAGCTTTTCAGCCGCTTCTAGCGCGTATTGCATGCCGATCCCGAAGGACACGATTGTGACGTCGCTGCCAACGACTTCGACCTTGGCTTTGCCGAACGGTATGGTGAAATCATCCATCACAGGCACCTCGAAAGAGCGACCATAAAGGATTTCGTTCTCAAGGAAGATAATCGGGTTGTTGTCGCGAATAGCGGTCTTCATCAGACCTTTGGCATCCGCAGCCGAGTACGGCATCACAACCTTGAGGCCGGGAACCTGTGCATACCAAGCGGCGTAACATTGCGAGTGCTGCGCACCCACGCGCGCAGCTGCACCGTTGGCACCACGAAACACCATAGGTGCGCCCATCTGACCACCAGACATATAGAGCGTCTTGGCCGCGGAGTTGATGATCTGGTCAATCGCTTGCATCGCGAAGTTAAAGGTCATGAATTCCACGATAGGACGCAGCCCACCGAAGGCCGCACCAACTGCGATACCGGTAAAGCCGTGCTCGGTGATCGGCGTGTCGATGACGCGCTTTTCGCCGAATTTGTCTAGCATGCCTTGGGAGATCTTGTAGGCGCCTTGGTATTCGCCAACTTCTTCCCCCATCAGGAACACGTTCTCGTCGCGTTCCATTTCTTCGGTCATGGCTTCGTTCAGGGCCTCACGGACCGTCATAGATTTCATTTCTGTGCCAGCGGGCCAATCAGGGGATGTATCGGACGGGGCGAATTCAATGGCGCTGGCGGA
>JAHBAO020000396.1 GCA_018500065.2 Octadecabacter sp.
ATCGATCTTTCGCTTAAGTATTTGCCCTACGTTAAGCGTTGCGGCGGGCCAATTCAACGGGCGTTCTGCGGCTTCGGCTTTCGTTTGCCGCGATGTCGGATTAGATGGGGGAAAGACCGATGAAAGGCCACACAATGACTGACCGTTTTCGCGTAACACTGGCGCAATTGAACCCCACCGTCGGGGATATTGCTGGCAATGCGGCCAAAGCACGGGATGCTTGGGAACAAGGGCGCAATGCGGGGGCCGATCTGGTGTTGTTGCCCGAGATGTTTTTGGTGGGGTATCAGACCCAAGATCTGATCCTGAAGGCGGCGTTTGAGCGCGATTCGATGGCGGCGCTGGACCAATTGATGGTGGATTGTGGCGATGGGCCGATGTTGGGGATTGGTGGGCCATTGCGTGAGGGTGAAAAGCTGCGCAATGCGTACTTTATCCTGAAAGGTGGCAAGGTCATCTCCACCACGCGCAAGTATTTCTTACCTAATTTCAATGTCTTCGATGAGGTGCGCCTGTTTAGCCGCGCGGATATGCAAGGCCCGTGGGATGCGGGGCCTTTGCGGATTGGCACGCCGATTTGTGAGGATTCTTGGTACCCTGATGTTTGCGAAGCGATGATTGAAAGTGGCGCTGAGGTGCTGATGGTGCCCAATGGCAGCCCGTATTTCCGTGACAAACATGAATACCGTATGAACCAGATGGTCGGGCGCGTTACCGAGTGTGATGTGCCGATTGTGTATCTGAATATGGTCGGCGGGCAGGATGACCAAGTGTTTGATGGGGGCTCATTCGTGTTGAACCGTCATGGGGCGTTGGCGGTGCAACTGCCGTGGTTTGAAGAAGCCATCGCTCACGTGGACTTTGTCCACACGAGCGACGGTTGGGTCGCCGAGGACGGCGACAAGGCGTTGGAACCCGACAGCTTAGAGACCGATTACGCCGCGATGGTCCTTGGGCTGCGGGATTACATGACGAAGACAGGGTTCAAGAAGGTGCTGCTTGGCCTGTCAGGTGGCGTAGATTCGGCGATTGTTGCGGCGATTGCTGCGGATGCGTTGGGGCCGGAAAATGTGCGCTGTGTGATGTTGCCATCCGAGTATACCTCAGAGGGGTCTTTGACGGATGCCAAGGCCGCGGCTGCGGCGCTGGGCGTGAAGTACGACATCGTGCCGATTGGTGCGACCCGCGCGGCGGTAACCGAAACGCTGGCACCGCTGTTTGCGGGGCTAGATGAAGGACTGACCGAGGAGAACATCCAGAGCCGTATTCGTGGACTGTTGTTGATGGCGCAGTCCAACAAGTTTGGCGAGATGCTGTTGACGACGGGCAATAAATCCGAGGTCGCGGTGGGCTATGCCACAATCTATGGTGATATGGCGGGTGGATATAATCCGATCAAAGACCTTTATAAAACGCGGGTATTTGATATTTGTCGTTGGCGAAATGCGCACCATTGGCCGTGGATGAAAGCGCCCGCTGGGGAAATGATTCCAGTGGCGATTATTGATAAGCCGCCAAGTGCGGAACTTCGTGATGATCAGAAAGACAGCGATAGCTTGCCGGAATATGACGTTCTGGATGGTATCCTGACCATGCTGGTGGATGAGGACGCGAGTGTCGCAGACTGTGTCGCGGCTGGGTATGCGCGCGACGTGGTCAAGAAGATCGAACACCTGCTTTATATCAGTGAATACAAACGCTTTCAGTCCGCACCGGGACCGCGT
Organism: Octadecabacter sp.; assembly: GCA_018500065.2. Lineage (GTDB taxonomy): Bacteria > Pseudomonadota > Alphaproteobacteria > Rhodobacterales > Rhodobacteraceae > Octadecabacter. Next base: position 1,725 of record JAHBAO020000396.1, read on the forward strand.
CTTTCGATGAAAGCGTTTTGGCTGGATCGGCGGTATCCGATTGTGAACCGCTGGCGCGACGAGGGCTGATTTCGTTCAAATTGGCGCAGCTTTTTCGCAGTTCGGTGACAGTTTCGCCATAAATTGCAGGCAAGGTTCTTGGCGAAAGCAGGAGAGCCGCCATGAAACCTATCGCACTGTATCCAAGCGACCGTTCCCTCAAGAAAGCTGCCGGAATTGGTGGGTTTTTGTTGTTTCTGGCGTTTCAGTTCAAAACGTGGTCGCCGGATGGTTCGATTGTGGTGCCTTTGATGTTCACAGTCTTTGGCTTGGCGATGATCTACCCTTTCGTCAAAAACCACCTGAAACCTAGCCCCACCTTTGAAGCAGACGCGGACGGGTTTTCTGTGATGGGCAAGCCCAAGCGCAATTGGGATGAGTATCGCGGGGTCAAGGTCAACACGATCTATTTATGGTTCATTCCGATTTCACGATCTCTGATCATTAAAACGGGGAAGACTATTCTTGGTGGTCGAATACAGGTTAATCCGGCTTATCTGAGCGGATCCGCCAAAGAAATGGCGGGCGAGATTGAAGCCTATGCGAGGCATGCGCAGCGCAAAGAAGATTTGAACGCGGCGATGTCGGGAATTCCAGCAACGCCGCTCGTTGGACCGGTCGCATCAGTTGAGGGGCGCCGCCGTGCAAATCCTGTTCCGACGGCATCAACGGGGGCGACGTTTGCACAAGCGCAGGCCAAGGTATCCTCCGCCGCTGGCCCTGTGCAATCGGTGCCGAAAATGTCGGACCGGCTCTTTGGTCGCCGCAAGGTGATTTGACGGTTTTGCTGTGCTAGGCTTTCCGAATGGAGGGCACGACATCGCGGATGCCAAGAACAAAACCCAATCAACGGATGCGGACGTTCGGGCATTCCTTGACGCAGTTGAACACCCCGTGCGTCGTGCAGATGCGCTTGTTTTGGATGCGCTTTTTCGCGAAATTACGGGATGGCAGCCGAAAATGTGGGGGCCGACGATCGTCGGGTATGGATCGTATCATTACACGTACAAGTCCGGTCGCGAGGGCGATTGCAACGCTGCTGGGTTTAGCCCGCGCAAGGCGGCGCAGAGCATTTACATCATGCCGGGGTATCAGGACTACGGTGAAATTCTGTCGCGTCTGGGGACGTACAAGATCGGTAAGGCGTGCCTGTATGTGACCAAGTTGGCGGATGTTGATTTGGAGGTCTTAGAGGAACTGATCCGCGCAGGGCTGCGTGATTTGGCGAAGATTTATCCAGTGCGCCCATCTTAGGCACAGACCGGCTGAATGTGGACATTGATGCGCGGTTATGAAAGAGCCTGCTTGACCCTTTCAGACGGAAATAGATCCCATGACAACGACCCGTTTCGCGCCTTCCCCTACAGGCTATTTGCACATTGGTAACC
>JAHBAO020000133.1 GCA_018500065.2 Octadecabacter sp.
ACAAGACGTATTCATGGGTGACATGCCGTTGATGACACCAAACGGGACGTTCGTTGTGAACGGCACCGAGCGCGTGATCGTTTCCCAGATGCACCGCTCCCCTGGTGTGTTCTTTGACCACGACAAAGGTAAGTCGCATAGCTCGGGCAAATTGCTGTTCGCTTGCCGTATTATTCCATACCGCGGTAGCTGGTTGGACTTCGAATTCGACGCAAAAGACCTCGTGTTCTGCCGCATCGACCGTCGCCGCAAGCTGCCTGTAACAACGCTGCTCTATGCGCTGGGCCTTGATCAAGAAACGATCATGAATGCGTACTATGACCACGTTGATTACACATATGACAAAAAGGCGAAGGCTTGGAAAACCAAGTTCTTCCCAGAGCGCGTGCGCGGCACGCGTCCGTTGTTCGATCTGGTAGATGCCAAAACTGGCGAAGTGATTGCCGAAGCTGGCAAGAAAGTGACGCCACGCGCTGTTAAAGCGCTGATCGACGCTGGTGAAGTCAAAGAATTGCTCGTCCCATACGAGCAAATCGTTGGTAAGTTTGCGGCGAACGACATCATCAACGAAGAAACTGGTGCGATTTACGTTGAAGCTGGTGACGAGTTGACGCTGGAATACGACAAAGCAGACGAGCTTATCGGCGGTACGCTGAAAGACCTCGTTGATGCTGGCGTTAAGACCATTCCGGTTCTCGACATCGACAACATCAATGTTGGCCCGTATATGCGCAACACAATGGCGGCAGATAAGAACATGGGTCGCGAAACAGCGCTCATGGACATCTACCGCGTTATGCGCCCGGGCGAGCCACCCACCGTGGACGCGGCGCAGACGTTGTTTGACAGCCTGTTCTTCGACTCCGAGCGTTACGACCTCTCTGCTGTTGGTCGCGTGAAGATGAACATGCGTCTCGCACTGGATGCCGAAGACACCATGCGCACATTGCGCAAAGAAGACATCGTTTCCTGTATCAAGGCCCTCGTGGAATTGCGCGACGGCAAAGGCGACATCGACGATATTGACCATCTTGGTAACCGTCGCGTGCGTTCTGTTGGCGAACTTATGGAAAACCAGTACCGCGTTGGTTTGCTCCGCATGGAGCGCGCCATCAAGGAACGTATGTCGTCCGTTGAGATCGACACGGTTATGCCGCAAGACCTTATCAACGCGAAGCCAGCGGCCGCTGCGGTACGTGAATTCTTCGGCTCTTCGCAGCTGTCTCAGTTCATGGACCAAACCAACCCGCTGTCGGAAGTTACGCACAAGCGTCGCCTCTCCGCGCTTGGGCCAGGTGGTCTGACACGCGAACGTGCCGGTTTTGAAGTACGTGACGTTCACCCAACACACTACGGTCGCATGTGTCCGATTGAGACACCGGAAGGCCCGAACATTGGTCTGATCAACTCGCTGGCGACATTCGCGCGCGTCAACAAGTATGGCTTCATTGAAACACCGTACCGCGTCGTCACAGACGGCAAGGTTACGGATGAAGTGCACTACATGTCCGCGACTGAAGAAATGCGCCACACTGTTGCGCAGGCCAACGCGAACCTGAACGAAGACATGTCTTTCGTGAACGATCTGGTGTCGACACGTCAGAACGGTGAATACACCTTGGCTCCGTCCGAGAATGTTAACCTGATCGACGTTTCACCAAAGCAGTTGGTCTCCGTTGCTGCGTCCTTGATCCCGTTCCTTGAAAACGATGACGCCAACCGCGCCTTGATGGGCTCGAACATGATGCGTCAGGCGGTTCCACTGCTTCAGGCAGAAGCACCGCTTGTAGGTACTGGTATCGAAGAAGTTGTGGCACGGGATTCCGGTGCTGCGATCATGGCGAAACGTGGCGGTATCATCGACCAAGTCGATGCGACCCGTATCGTTGTTCGCGCCACATCCGATCTTGAGGTCGGCGACCCCGGCGTTGACATCTACCGCATGCGCAAGTTCCAGCGTTCCAACCAGAACACATGTATCAATCAGCGCCCATTGGTGAAGGTCGGTGACAGCGTTCTGAAGGGCGAAGTTATTGCTGACGGTCCATCCACGGACATCGGTGAACTCGCGCTTGGTAAGAACGTGGTCGTCGCGTTTATGCCGTGGAACGGTTACAACTACGAAGACTCGATCCTGATCTCTGAGCGTATTGTACGTGACGACGTGTTCACGTCGATCCACATCGAAGAATTCGAAGTGGCGGCACGTGATACGAAGCTTGGCCCAGAGGAAATCACACGCGATATTCCAAACGTCGGTGAGGAAGCCCTGCGCAACCTCGACGAAGCGGGCATCGTATATATCGGTGCCGAAGTGGAGCCGGGTGACATTCTGGTCGGCAAAATCACACCAAAAGGCGAAAGCCCGATGACGCCGGAAGAAAAGCTTCTGCGCGCTATCTTTGGTGAAAAAGCGTCTGACGTTCGTGACACATCATTGCGCGTTAAGCCTGGTGATTTCGGGACTGTCGTTGAAGTTCGTGTGTTCAACCGCCACGGCGTTGAAAAAGACGAACGTGCGCTTCAGATCGAACGCGAAGAGGTTGAACGTCTTGCGCGTGACCGCGACGATGAGATGACGATCCTTGATCGCAACATCTACCAGCGTTTGCGTTCCATGATCGAAGGCAAAACTGTTGCGAAAGGTCCAAAGGGCATCAAGACAGGCGCCACGATTGACGCTGAAATGCTTGAAGACCTGCCGCGCAGCCATTGGTGGCAGATTGCCCTCAAGGAAGAGGGCGACGCACAGATCGTTGAAGCCCTGAACGAGCAGTACGAAGCCCAGAAAAAGCTTCTCGATGCCCGTTTTGAGGACAAAGTCGAGAAAGTACGTCGCGGCGATGATCTGCCTCCGGGCGTGATGAAGATGGTCAAAGTCTTCGTTGCTGTTAAGCGCAAGCTGCAGCCCGGCGATAAAATGGCGGGTCGTCACGGCAACAAAGG
>JAHBAO020000054.1 GCA_018500065.2 Octadecabacter sp.
GATGTGATTGACACGCACAGATGTGCTTCCTTGAACAATCGCACCCAACGCACCCAACCCGCGCCGCCCAAGGACAATCAAATCCGCGCCGCATTTTTCCGCGTAAGCCACGAGGACATCCCCCGGTTCACCCGTCTTGATATGCGTGTCTGTTAGGGTCTGACCGCAGCTTTCAACGATTGATGTTCCTTGCGCCAAGACCTTTTTATTGGCCTCTTTGACCTCTTCGGCGGGGGGCATGAATGCGGCCGATTGATACCCCGGTATCGCCCCCATTGCATAGGCGACCGTGGGCGGTTGCGGTGTATATACGAGGTGAATCTCCGAGCCATATTTTCCCGCCAGATCACACGCCAGTTTTAGCGCGCGTTCAGATGGTTCGGATCCGTCAAAACCGACGACTATTTTCTCAAACATTGCGTGCTCCTTCATTGTTGGGATCAGCCATTCTTAACAACAAACTGCGAAATGCGCCTTGATGTGCATCAATCCAGCGCTGTTTACGCCAATGCGCATGTGTTGTGCATCCTTCAGGACGCAGGTAATTCCACCTCATGAAAACGCTCGCACAAATGGCAGACGACGTTCTGCGCACCCCCGATGGTCGAACCAAAACCGCGATCTCGCGCGAATATGCAGCCGTGTGGAAAGCCGCGCGTGATGCAGGTGAAACGCCCGAAATTGGAACCGCATCCCCACCCGATATGCCAGCACGCCCCGCACGGCCCGAACTGCTAGACCCGCGCGATGTCCCACGTCGCAAGCCCGGCACTCCGGAAGGTCGCATCGCGATTTTACATGCCGTCGCCCACATCGAACTGAACGCGGTTGATCTGCACTGGGACCTGATCGCGCGGTTTTCTGACACGCCAATGCCCATTGGATACTACGATGACTGGGTGAAAGCCGCTGACGAAGAATCCAAGCATTTCAATCTGATGTGCGACTGTCTTGAAGCAAATGGGGCTCACTATGGTGCCTTGCCAGCCCATGCTGGCATGTGGCGCGCGGCTGAGGACACGGCAACTGACTTGATGGGCCGCCTCGCTGTTGTGCCAATGGTCCTTGAGGCACGCGGCCTTGATGTGACACCCGGAATGATCAAGATTTTCCAGCAAGCGAAGGACAAACAAGCGATTGATGCCCTCAACATCATTTACGCCGAAGAGGTTCACCATGTGTCTTACGGGTCAAAGTGGTTCCATTTTTTGTGTGGCCGCGAGAACCTTGATCCGACGCCGATTTTTCATGCGCTCGTGCGCAAGTATTTCCATTCCACGCTTAAGCCCCCCTTCAACGAGGAAAAGCGCGCCGAGGCCGGTATTCCACCGGACTTTTACTGGCCCCTTGCCGAGCAATCCGCGCGTTAACCACAATTTGAAGATGCTTACCTTAAGGTAAATCGGCGAATTGCCGCCGGAATGCCCTCTATGGTGCTGAATCTCCACTATTTTGGGCAAAAACCTTGCCAGAGATTCCGCCACCCGCTAACACAGGCAGGACGTGACGCTGGGGCCGCGTTACCGGACAGGGATGGGATCAGGAAACCTTCGTGAAAGCTCGGCTAATACATAAACTGCACGTCGCTTTGGAAAAGCGCTTCCCAGAGAAGCGCTTGTTTCTGCGTTCAGATACAGAAACACGGTTTATCCGCCTCAAGCCGGAAACCCAGCTTGTTGCCTGGGCGGGCAGCGCGCTTATCGTCAGTTGGACAATTATCGCGACCGCGGTCCTGCTTATGGACAGTATTGGTGCCGGAAACTTCCGTGCCCAAGCACAGCGCGATCAGGCCGCCTACGAAGACCGCCTGAACGCCCTCTCCTCCGAGCGAGACATTCGCGCCACCGAAGCTGTTGCTGCCCAAGCGCGTTTTTCTTCTGCCCTTGAACAAATTTCCCTGATGCAGTCCGAATTGCTGCGTTCAGAAGATCGCCGCCGTGAATTGGAAACCGGCCTCGAAGTCGTGCAAGTCACGCTGCGCCGCACGATGGGCGAACGCGAAGATGCACAAGACCAGATTGCCGCCCTGGAAGCGGCGATCAGCGGCGATGGTGACGTCCCTGTCGGCTATGCGCAAGCAGGACAGTCTGATGGCACGGTTGATTTGCTGGCCACCGCACTGGCAGACACCGCCGCAGAACGCGACCAAATCGCAAGTGACGCCGAATTCGCCCTAAGCCGCGCATCGGACATGGAACTTGAGCTGCGCTTGCTGCAAGAACGCAACGACCAGATTTTCCGCCAGCTTGAAGATGCATTTACCGTGTCTGTTGAACCCCTCGACAACATGTTCCGCGCAGCCGGTATGAACCCTGACGACGTTCTCGCGCAGGTCCGTCGCGGTTATTCCGGTTCCGGTGGCCCGCTGACGCCGCTGCAGTTTTCGACTCGCGGTGGCGGTGAAGACCCAGATGCGGCCCGCGCCAACGGGATTCTCGGGTCGATGGACCGTTTGAACCTCTATCGCATCGCCGCCGAGCGGATTCCATTCGACATGCCCGTGCGCTCCGGCTTCCGCTTTACCTCCGGTTTTGGCATGCGCTGGGGTCGAATGCACAACGGAACCGACTTTGCGGCCCCAATCGGCACGCCAATCTACGCTCCGGCGGACGGTGTAGTAACCTTTGCCGGCTGGTCCTCAGGATATGGTCGCCTCGTCAAGGTACAGCATGCCTTCGGCATCGAGACACGATATGCGCACCAAAGCAGAATGCGCGTGCAAGTTGGACAAAGACTCTCGCGCGGGGATCGTATTGGTGATATTGGTAATTCTGGTCGTTCAACCGGACCTCACCTGCACTATGAAATCCGCGTAGGCGGACGCCCCGTTAACCCAATGATTTACATAAGAGCTGGACAAGATGTTTTCTAAAAGCAAAATCAATGAACCTGGCAGCCCTGCCACACCCGCAACGCCAGACACGGCTGCAAAGCCTGCAAGCCCGGCCCCTGCCCCGTCGCAGAGCGATTTCAAATCCTCCGTGCCGAAGGCAAAGCCACCAGCCAGCCAGCTGTCAACGGACCTGCACATCACAGGCAACCTGAAGACATCCGGCGACATCCAGATTGAAGGCACCGTCGATGGCGACATCCGCGCGCACCTGCTGACAATCGGTGAAAGCGCCACTGTAAACGGCGAATGCATAGCAGACGATGTCGTCGTCAACGGCCGCATCGTGGGCACCGTACGTGGCCTGAAGGTCCGCCTGACATCCACTGCACGTGTTGAGGGTGACATCATCCACAAGACAATCGCAATTGAATCAGGTGCGCACTTCGAAGGCTCCGTTCAGCGGCAGGACGATCCCCTGAATTCAGGTGGATCTAAGGCACCAAAGGCCGCTGCAGCACCGAAGGCCTAAAGCGAGACCAAACATAGTTAGGAACGGGGGCCGCGCACAAACGCTGGCCCCTTTTTCATTCCCCTAGACGGGATCGTAAAGCGCGCGCCGATACACATGCCACGTGGCATGGCCCAAAATCGGCAGCACGACAACAAGCCCCAGAAACCAAGGCAACAACGCCAGTATCGTCAACACCGCGATCAGCGCTGCCCAGACCAGCATCGTGCGCAAGTTCGCCCTGACACAGGCAAGGCTCAGCAGCATTGCCGTCACAAAGTCGATCTCTTTGTCCAGCACCAAAGGCAGGCTGACAACGGTAAGCGAAAACAACAAAAACGCCAAAACCCCGCCCACCGCCAATTCAACCGCGATCATCGTTAGCCCGTTCGATGTGAAAAACACGTCCCATGATGTGGAAATGTTTGTCATCGCACTAAGCCCCATGAACAACGCAAAAATCATATGCGCAAGAAACGTCCAGAATAAGAAATAAAATAGGATAATCGCCCCGATCCACGGGACTTGTTTGGTCCGTTCCTGCCAGACGACACCAAGAATTTCTCGCCACTCTAATGGGTCACCGTTTTCAAGCCTACGCGACACTTCATAAAGCCCAACAGCAGCAAACGGTGCCGCCAGCGGAAAACCAAGTGACGTGGCCAAGGTCCAGGAAACAAGTCCAGCCCCAAGCCAAAGCAGCACAAATCCGCCAACAACATAAACTGCTGAAAAGAACAGCCCAAATTGCGGCGCGGACCTGAAATCTCCAAGTCCGGCTTTCAGACAAACCCACAACTCAAAAAGCGTAACCTTGCCAATTTTTGGCACAGGAGACGCGGCGGGCTGAGCAGTTTCAGACATATAATACCTCCCCCCCTAGAATTGAGCGGCACGCAGGTCAGGTCAAGCGCCCCTTGCCCTTCTTTTGTTCAAAAATACCTGCCCGCTGCAAGCGATGCCAAAATTTCTTCAATTTTGGCCCCCGCCCGCCGCAGGCGTAGTCACTAGACGAATGCGCTGCGCTTCAGTCCTCCGCGTTGGCATCCGCGCGACTTTTGCCGCTCACGTCCATCGCCAAGGTCGCGCCCATGAACGCATCCAAATCACCGTCGAGCACACCCTTGGTGTCGGATGTCTCATGCGCTGTGCGTAGGTCTTTCACCATCTGGTAGGGCTGCAACACGTAAGACCGGATCTGGTTACCCCACCCTGCATCACCAGCATTCTCATGCACTTCGTTGACCAGCGCCGAGCGTTTGTCCAGTTCGATCTGGTACAACCGCGACTTCAACGCCTTCATCGCGATATCGCGGTTCTGGTGCTGGGATTTCTCAGATGACGTCACAACAATCCCTGTCGGCGCGTGAGTAATTCGCACAGCCGAGTCAGTCGTGTTCACGTGCTGCCCCCCCGCGCCACTTGAGCGATAGGTATCAATACGAATGTCAGACGGATTGACCTCGATCTCGATGTTGTCGTCCACCACCGGATAGACCTTCACGGACGTGAACGACGTGTGCCGCTTGGCGGCACTATCAAACGGTGAAATCCGCACCAGACGGTGCACGCCACTTTCCGACTTTAGCCAACCATAGGCGTTGTGGCCCGAAATTTTGTAAGACGCGGATTTAATGCCAACTTCTTCGCCCGCGCTCTCGGCTTGCAGCTCAACCTTATACCCCTTGCGCTCAGCCCAGCGGATATACATCCGCGCCAGCATCGCCGCCCAGTCACAGGCTTCCGTACCACCCGCGCCTGAGTTGATTTCAAGGAAGGTGTCGTTGGCATCCGCTTCAC
>JAHBAO020000047.1 GCA_018500065.2 Octadecabacter sp.
AACGCTCTGCGGGAGATTCGTATACCAGCGTTTTAAGTGGTCGTTCATTGAGCTGCCTTGCGACGGCACTGAGCTTTGCTTGGCTATGTATCGCCAAATCTGTGCCCTTTGGAAAGTACTGTCGCAGCAGGCGGTTGATGTTTTCATTTGAGCCGCGATGCGGAAAATCGGCAATATCGCCGAACTCGTCATTTCGGAGCCGAACAGCCCAAATCTTAAGCGAGCGAAACATGTCTACGTTCGTTGGATGCGGCACCATAAAGCGTTGTTCTTTGGCGCGAGGGACGGCTTGCTTCAAAGAGCAAGTCTTCCATCGCGCCAGGTGTCATTTCTTGGCCGTGCTCGGCGCCCGCTGATCGTGTAATGGTTTCGTCCATTAGCGTCCCGCCGATGTCATTGACACCCGCCGTCAGGCAGGCCGCGATACCGTCGGGGCCAAGCTTGACCCAAGACGCCTGAATGTTGGGGATATGCGGGTTCAGGGTCAATCGTGCCACGGAATGCATCAACACGGATTCGCGCCAAGTCGGGCCTTTGCGCGCCCCGCCTTTGAGGTAGATCGGCGCTTCCATGTGGACAAAGGGCAGGGGGACCAGCTCAGTAAAGCCGCCTGTGCGTTTTTGTTGATCGCGCAGGCGCAACAGATGGCGGGCCCAGTGGACGGGGCGGTCGATATGGCCGAACATGATCGTCGCGGTGGTTTTCAGACCTTGTTCATGGGCGGCGTTGATCACCTCGAACCATTCGGCGGTGTTGATCTTGTCTGGACACAGATCGCGGCGCACTTCGTCGTCGAGAATTTCCGCAGCAGTGCCCGGCAGGCTGCCCAATCCGGCATCAATCAGCCGCGCCATAAATTCCGGCACGGGAATGCCCAATGTCGCGGCCCCTTGAAAGACTTCGAGCGGGGAAAACGCGTGAACATGCATGTCGGGCAGATCGGTTTTGATCGCCGTCAAAATATCCAGATAGGTCTGACCCGTGTATTCAGGGTGGATGCCGCCCTGAAGGCAGACCTCAACCGCGCCCCTGTCCCATGCTTCGCGGGCGCGTGCGGCAACGATGTCAGACCCCAGATTGTAGGGTTTGCCGCGCAGGTCTTCATGGGTTTTGCCCTTGGAAAAGGCACAGAACTTACATTTGTAGTAGCAAATGTTGGTGTAGTTGATGTTGCGCGTCACCACATAGCTGACGGTTTCCCCGTTGACCTGTTTGCGCACCTCATCGGCGGCTTGCATCACCTCATGAACCTCACCGTCGCGCGCGGCGAACATGCGGCACACCTCGGCTTCGCTCAGGTCGGCACCCATTTCGGCGCGGGCCAGAATACGCGACAGGCCAATATCACCGATCAAACCGGGAGTTGTGGGCAATTCGGGCAATTCCTGCGAAGCGCCGCCAGGTGCCCAAGGATCCATGCGCGCCAGCCCGTCTGCGTCAATCAGATCAAGCACAGACTTGCGCAGGCTTTTGTCCAACCAGCGCTCATTTTGATGGGCATAGGCGCGGTAAACCCCCAGCCGTTCAACCAGAATTTTCCCACATTGCGCGGTGTCTGCGGCCAGCGTATCAAGATGCGGCCATGGCGCTTCGGGGTTCACATGATCCGGCGTGACAGGCGATACACCGCCCCAATCATTGATCCCCGCCGCGATCAAACCCTCGCCGCCATTGGACAGGTTGGGCGGTGCTTGGATGGACATATCCGCCCCGAAGATGATGCGTGCCACGGCGATGGTCCAATGCAAATCCTGCAAGCCGGGTTCTGGCGCATTGGCCATTTTGGGGTTCGGTTTGGCGCGGAAATTCTGGATGATGATTTCCTGAATGTGACCGTGTTTGTCATGCAGATCGCGCAGGGCAAGCAGGCTCTCGATCCGTTCGGCCCGCGTTTCGCCGATGCCAATCAGGATGCCGCTGGTGAAGGGGATGTTCAGCTCACCCGCTTGTTCAATTGTGCGCAACCGGACAGCGGGGTCTTTATCGGGCGACCCGAAATGACACCCGCCGCGTTCGCCCAACCGCGCAGAGACGGTTTCAAGCATGATCCCCATGGAAACCGAGACTTCGCGCAGGGCGGTCATTTCCTCAGTCGTCATCACACCGGGGTTCAGGTGCGGCAGCAACCCGGTTTCTTTCAGCACCAGTTCGGCCATCGCGCGTAAGTAGTCGAGCGTTGTGGCATAGCCCATTTCGGCCAATGCCTCGCGGGCGACAGCGTAGCGAAGTTCAGGTTTGTCACCGAGGGTAAAAAGCGCCTCTTTGCAGCCAGCCGCCTGACCTGCGCGGGCAATTTCCAGCACTTGATCGGGGCTTAAGAACGGCGCGTCGATCTTTTTGGGCGCCTTTGCAAAAGTGCAGTAATGGCAGACATCGCGGCAAAGTTCGGTCAGGGGAATGAACACTTTGCGTGAATAACTGATCAGGCGTCCGTGGCCTTGGTCACGCAGATGCGACGCGCGCGCCAGCAGGTCGGCATCGGCCATTTCCAATAGGTCAAAGGCATCAGTGGCCGCGATCGGGGCGTCCTGAAACGTGTCTGGGGTTTGAAATGTCATGCAACACCGCCTTTGGGTTCACTCTCGGGCATCTGGCCAAATGCGATGGATTTCAGGAAGCGCACAGAGGCACTTGAATGGCCGGAATTCATCAAATCAATCATGTCCGCGCCAGTATCAACATCAAGCGCGAGGCCGCTAAGGGGGAGGGTCTTGGACACGATGCCAACGCGGGTGGCCGCGACTTGGTGATTAAAGAAACTGTTGGCCCCAAATACAGGCGCGATCAGATCAGGCGAGGAAAGGAACAACCCGTTGGTGCCGCGCCTTGGCCTGTCGGGCACGACGCGAATGGTCGGAGTTTCGCAGGGTGCCGACAATCTGGTAACGTCATCCTTGGCCACCAGAGGAAGGTCCGCGGGTAAAACAACCACGGAGCGCTGCCGATCAACGGCATTCAGGCCGGTTTGAACCGCCTGATTATACCCGTTTGCTACCTCTTCTCGGATCAACCGCGCACCGAAACGCGCGCCCAGATCAAGCACTGCATCGTCAGAGGCGACCAGCCAGATATCGCCTAGATCGCAGGTCTGAAGAGTGTTGAACAGGTCGTGAAGCATAGCCAAAACCAGCTCGGCGCGTGCGCTCGGGCTTAGGACCGTACGCAAACGCCCCTTGGCTTGTGCTAGGTTTTTGACCGGGATTACAACATCGGTCATTGTGCGATCTCGCTTGCGAAATCTAGCGTGGCTTGTGCCAATGCAACGCGCGTTTCCAGATCAGTCATCAGCGTTTGGGCGACGTGAACCCGCATCCCCATGGCCTCAATCTCAGCGGCCAGATGGGCGTCTTGTAGGTCAATGACCAAGCCGTCCAAAATGTCACGGTAATGCTGCGCAATCCCCAGAACTGATACGTCATTGCCCAGCTCCGCCATCATCTTAGCGGCGGGGCCTTTGATCGCTTGGCCGCCGACAATCGGTGATACGGCGACGATCGGGGCATTCGCGCCCTTGATCGCGTCCAGCATCCCCGGAATATGCAGGAGCGGATCGACGCTGACATAGGGGTTGGACGGGGCGATGATGATCGCCTTGGGCTCAGAGCGCAGCGCGGCGATAACCCGACCGTTCGGGCGCGCGCGCGCAATGCCATCAAAACGGAATCCGGTCACGCAGGGTTGGCATTGTTCGCGAACAAAATAGTGTTGAAAGGCTAGATCGCCCGCTGGCGTTTGAACGACCGTGGCAACGGGATCATCCGTCATCGGGCAGACATTCACCGTGATCCCCAAGCGGGTCGCCAGATCAGCGGTGACGGCGTTAAGGCTTTGCCCCTGACGCAGGAATTCGTTGCGCAGAACATGGGTGGCCAGATCTCCGTCGCCCAGATTGAACCAATCGGGGCCTTTTAGATCTTGGATCGCGGACATAAATGTCCAAGTTTCGTCGCGTCGCCCCCAGCCGCGTTGCTGGTCGGACAGGCCGGACAAGGCATAAAGGACCGAGTCGATATCGGGGCAAATCCGCAGGCCAAAATGGTCGAAATCATCGCCGGTATTGCAGGCAACCACCAGATCATCACCGTCCAGAATTTTGGACAGGCCGAGCACCAATTTGGCACCGCCAACACCACCTGACAGTGTTAGGACTGGGCCGCTCAACGGAACATGTCCTCTGAGATGTCGCGTATCAGGTCTGCGGCCGGACGCGCTGTCGCTGAAGGATAGGCGGCAAAGTCAAACCCGCGCACCAAGACCACAGGTTTGCCCTCGGATGTTTGGCCCTGCAACAACGAGGCCGCCGTGGCCACTTCGTCGCCAACCGCCTGTTGTGTGACCAGAAGTTCACGGCCAAACAGGTCGGTTTCTCCGCGACGGTCCCATAGGCTGGGAAGGCCAGCAGCGCCAATGGCAACACCTGTCGTCCCCAAACGCCAAGGCCTGCCAAAGCTGTCCGAGATCACCACAGCGACGTCACAGCCGAACCGTTTCATCAAGCTGTCGCGTAATGCGGCGGCGGATTTATCCGGATCAATCGGTAGCAACAGCACATTTTCCTGACCGCCCGCCGACCCCACATTTGAGGCATCAATGCCAGCGTTTGCCATGATCCAACCGCGTTTGTGCTCAACGATCAGAATACCGGTTTTCTGGCGGATGATGGATTTGCTTTCGGACAGGATCAGCTCAACGATACGCGGGTCTTTGTGGACCGCTTCTGCCAGCTTTTTGGCCTCGGCGCCGGGCGAAACACTGGCCAGATCAACTGTGCGTCCTTCGGCCTTTGAGATGATCTTTTGCGCGACGACCAGAATATCACCATCCTGCAACGGCAGGTCATCGCGCGCCAGACCCTGTGCAATCAGATCACATAGATCATCCCCATCGCCCACAAGCGGGAGATCCTTAAGAGCGGTGAGAGTGATTTGATCTGGCACGTTTTGGTCTTCCTTGGACTTAGTCGTTGCTGATCTGGGGGTCGCCCAGAATTTTGATTCCAGCGCCGTCAATTTTGTAGGTGCCGTTGATGAAGATCAAAACAGATGTGAGTGCTTCTGCAACCGCTGAGTTGTCGATCCGTCCGGCATGCCATGCTTTCATATCGGCGTCTTCCGCGAGCTTGATAACCGTCCCGCGTGCGGCCTTGTCATTGCCGCAGACAAAGACATCGCAATCGATGCTGTGATCGAGATCATTCAAGTGGGTGGCCGCGACGTTCTGGAACGCCGAGACGACACGCACGTCTTCGCCCAATTCTGTTTGCACATTCTTCGCGACCGATCCGCCCTCGGGCAGCTGAACGGTGCGCACTTTGGGGGGCATCAACGGAACGGTGACGTCGACAAAGATTTTGCCGCTCAGATTGGGCTTGACGCTCGCCAGTGTCGCGGCATGGCTGGCGTAAGGCACAGCCATAGCCACCAGATCACCTGCGGCGGCGGCGTTGGCGTTGTCCAGACCTGCAATCGGAACGCCAGCTTTGGCCGACAGCTCTGTTGCGATTTGTGCGGCGCGATCACCATCACGCGACCCGATGGTCACACTGTGTCCGGCCCGCGCCCAACGCAGGGCGAGGCCTGACCCAAGCGCGCCTGTGCCACCAATGATCGCAATGTTCATTTTTTCGGAATACTCAGTCATGGTCTCGCCTTTCAGGGTCAAATATGTGGTTTGTCGGGCCGGATCGCATAGCAGGCGTGCCCGGTCACAACGGTTTCATTCGCTTCGTTTTGAATGTCGACATCGACAAACCCGACTGTCCGGCCAACACGCCGAACTTTGGCCACGGCAACCAATGTGTCAGAGGTCGCGAGGCGCAGATAATCCGTGCTGAAATTGAGCGTCAGCACAGGACCACCCGCCACCAGCAACAATGCATAGCATCCAGCGATATCCACCAAAGACGACAGAACGCCACCGTGCCATTGCCCTGTGCCGGGTTGACGTTCAAAGGTCACGCACATCGACACGCGCAATTTGAGGGTGGCATTGTCGTTATCGACGTCTAACACCTCTGGACGATAGAGCTGATGGAAGGCCGATTTACCAATCGTGCCCTGAACATCAGCGACCGTCAGGTTGTTGTGGCGAAAGGCCATATCAGGACATTTCCTCTTGGTTGATCTGCTTGATCAGGTCCCAGACGTGATCTTCCAGAATGCCGCGTTGTACTTTGCCAATGGCAGACAAAGGGATCTTGTCGATGGATGTCATGAACTCTGGCCACTTGGCCCTGTCCAGCCCGATACCCTTGCAATGATCACGCAGATCATCAAGCGACACATCGTTTTCCTCAACGACGACCGCCGCCAGTCGCGATCCAAGACGGTCATCAGGATAGCCGACAACCGCCACGTCTTTGACGCAAGAATGGCTGAGCAGCGTGTTCTCGATCTCAAGCGGCGAGATGTTTTCGCCGCCCCGCAGGATGATATCCTGTGCGCGTCCGATCATCTTGATATAGCCGTCCTCACGCTGATCACAGGCATCACCGGTTTGATACCAGCCATCATCGTGCAGCCGCCCGTTGGGATCACCGCTCCAATAGCGTTTCATCATCTGCTCGGGGCTGTGAAGCTGCAATTCGCCGTCGATTACCCGGGTCTTAGTGCCGGGCAAGGCCGTGCCGTCGGTTTCCAGCCGTTTGCTAAACTCGGCATCCAAAGGAACAGCGGTCACCGCGCCTGCCTCGGACGTCCCGAAATAGGACCAAACC
>JAHBAO020000350.1 GCA_018500065.2 Octadecabacter sp.
GAATACCACACCAAGTTCATCGACGAGACGCCCGAGCTGTTCAATTTCAAGCCGCGCCGCGACCGTGCGACGAAAATTCTGACCTACATCGCGGACATCACCGTGAACGGGCATCCTGAAACCGCTGACCGCCCGAAACCAGGCGCCGAAGCGATTTCACCCAAAGCCCCCGCCCCGCGCTCATCGGACACCATCCCCGGCACGCGCCAGATCCTCGACCAGTTCGGCCCTGACGCTGTGGCCGATTGGATGCGCGACCAGAAACACCTGCTGATCACCGACACCACTATGCGCGACGGGCACCAGTCCCTGCTGGCCACGCGGATGCGTTCGATTGATATGGTACGCGTTGCACCAAGCTACGCCGCCAATATGTCGGGCCTGTTCTCGATGGAATGTTGGGGTGGTGCGACGTTTGATGTGGCGTACCGCTTCTTGCAGGAATGCCCGTGGCAGCGTCTGCGCGACATCCGTGCCAAGATGCCGAACATCATGACACAGATGCTTTTGCGCGCCAGCAATGGCGTCGGATACACCAACTATCCTGACAACGTGGTGCAGGAATTTGTCCGTCAGGCAGCCGTGTCCGGCGTAGACGTATTCCGCGTATTTGACAGCCTAAACTGGGTCGAAAATATGCGCGTTGCAATGGACGCAGTCATCAAGGCTGAAAAAGTCTGTGAAGGCACGATCTGTTACACCGGCGATATGCTGGACCCAAACCGGTCCAAGTATGACCTGAAATATTACGTCGGCATGGCCAAGGAATTGGAAAAAGCCGGCGCGCATGTGTTGGGCCTAAAAGACATGGCTGGCCTGTTGAAGCCGCAGGCAGCGACACAACTGATCAAGACGTTGAAAGACGAGGTCGGACTGCCGATCCACTTCCACACGCATGACACATCAGGTGCTGCGATTGCGACCGTACTGGCTGCCTCTGCTGCGGGCGTTGATTGTATTGACGCGGCAATGGACAGTTTTTCTGGGAACACGTCCCAGCCAACGCTTGGGTCCATCGTTGAATCCCTGCGCGGCACGGAACGCGACACAGGCCTCGATATTTCCGCGATCCGCGAGATTTCGAACTACTGGGAAACTGTGCGCGCCCATTATGCGCCGTTTGAATCCGGCCTTCAGGCCCCTGCATCCGAGGTTTACTTGCACGAAATGCCCGGTGGCCAGTTCACCAACCTCAAGGCGCAGGCGCGATCTTTGGGTCTTGAGGAACGCTGGCACGAAGTTGCGCAGACCTATGCGGATGTGAACCAAATGTTTGGTGACATCGTTAAGGTCACGCCGTCCTCCAAGGTTGTGGGCGATATGGCGTTGATGATGGTGTCCCAAAACCTGACACGTGCGCAGGTCGAAGACCCCGAGACAGACGTGTCTTTCCCCGATTCAGTCGTGGATATGATGCGTGGCAACCTTGGCCAACCACCAAGCGGCTTCCCAGATACGATCGTAAACAAGGTTCTTAAGGACGAGAAACCGAATCTGTCGCGTCCGGGCAAGCACTTGAAACCAGTCGATTTAGAAGCGGTCCGCAAGGAACTGTCGGCCAAACTGGATGGCGCGGACATCGACCACGAAGACCTCAACGGCTACCTGATGTACCCCAAGGTCTACACCGATTATGCCCAGCGCCATGAAACCTACGGGCCCGTGCGCACCCTGCCCACAAAAACGTTCTTTTATGGCATGGAACCGTCCGAAGAAATCGAAGCGGAAATCGACCCCGGCAAGACGCTGGAAATTCGTCTGCAAGCCGTTGCTGAAACCAATGAAGAAGGCGAAGTGAAGGTCTTCTTTGAACTTAACGGTCAACCACGCACGATCCGCGTACCAAACCGTATGGTCACCGCGAACACGGTCCAGCGCCCGAAAGCCGAAATCGGCAACGACAACCACATCGGCGCCCCAATGCCCGGCGTTGTCGCCAGCGTTGGCGTTGCTGCGGGTCAAGCGGTACTGGAAGGCGATCTGTTGCTGACAATCGAAGCGATGAAAATGGAAACCGGCATCCACGCGGAACGTGACGGCGTGGTGAAAGCCGTGCATGTTGCTGCTGGCGGACAAATTGATGCCAAAGATCTGCTGGTGGAGATGGAATGATGCTCGGAGTTACATCCTTTTACGCAGGCTTGCTGACGCTGCTTTATATCGCGTTGTCGTGGCGGGTTATTAGCTACCGTTATGCTGCAGGCGTCAGCATTGGCGACGGCGAAAACGAAATCATGCAACGCCGCATGCGTGCGCATGGCAATGCAGGCGAAAACATCCCGATCGGTCTGATCCTTCTGGCTTTGGTCGAACTTCAAGGCGCGCCGATCGCGATTGTGCGCCTGTTGGGGTTGATGTTGGTCGTTGGACGGACGATGCATGGGCTGGCTTTGACCCGCGCAACGCCGTGGTCGCTTGGGCGAAAGGGCGGCATGGGGCTGACGTTCCTTATGTTGGGCCTGTCCGCGATTGGACTAACGCTGCACGCGATTTTCTAGCGGCAGGTCACACCATGACCCAACGCCTTTCAACCCTGTCGATCCTCGTCCCTCGCTACGAAGCTGGCCTTGCGTTTTTCGTCGGCCAGCTTGGGTTTGAGCTGTTGGAAGACACGGACCTCGGTTTGCAAAATGGGGGCCACAAACGCTGGGTTAAAGTCGCGCCAAAGGGCGCTGAAACGGCTTTCCTGCTGGCACAAGCCTCCACACCGGACCAGATCGCCGCGATTGGCAATCAGGGTGGTGGACGTGTTTGGCTGATATTGGAGACAGACGATTTCGCGCGCGATCACGCGGCCTATCTTGCCGCCGGTATCGTGTTCGAAGAAGCCCCGCGCCATGAACCCTATGGCACAGTCGCTGTCTTCAACGATCCGTTTGGCAACCGCTGGGACTTGATCGAATTTGCCTGAAACTGCGCGAACGGGTTGCGGCCTCAACCGCTCCCTGCTCTATATTTTCCCAACACTTCTGAAAGGGGGGATATGAGACGTCTGGGAATTTTTGCCGCGATTATTGGCGGTCTGTGGCCCTATAATGGTGGCTATCTGGACAGTATCTTAGGGACCGTTGCCCCTGAATATGTGTCCGCGGGCGCTATCGATCCGGTTATGGAAGTCGCATCAGCTGACACCCCGATGCGCGCAGCCGGGGCGCAAGCGCAAACGACATCCCCGACGTTTCTGAACAACGCCGAAGTAATTTGGACGTCCGGATTTCAGCAGGTTTCTACGAATAAATTCAAAGAGTTCCTGGCCAATCAGCCAAACCCGATGGACGGCATGAACGCGGGCGATGAGGTGACGTTCACCACCGACATGGTGCGCGATTGGCCACGGCCCACGGCGGACGGGCAATTGTTTGGCAACGACACCACGCGGGTGATGCTGGCGCATTTGAATGAACAGGGGGCGACGATGCTTGCGCGGATGTTGTCACCTGATCCTGTGCCTGCCGACTGGAGCTAACGCTATGAACAAGCTTCTTGTTCTGACGGATTTGCATCTGCGCGGTGCGGGCAAAACCATTATCGGTTTGGACCCGTCCGCACGGCTTCATGCGGCACTCGACGCGGCACTTGGTGATCACCCTGACGCCAAAGCCTTGATCTTGATGGGGGATTTGACCCATTCGGGGCGGGCCGAGGAATACGAGATCCTGCGCGACATGCTGCAAGACTGCCCAGTTCCCGTAACCTATATGCTTGGCAATCATGACCTTCGCGCACCATTTCGTGCGGCCTTCCCCGATGTTCCTGTTACGCCCGAAGGCCATGTTCAACGCATCATTGATCTGCCGGATCACCGGATCATCACACTCGACACCCATGAAGCAGACGCGATGCCAACCCATGCGGGTTTCCTGTGTAAAGACAGGATGGCATGGCTAGATGCGGCCCTTGCGGGTGCGGACGGGCGCCTGCCGCTTGTGTTCAGCCACCACCCGCCCCATGCGATTGGGCTTCCCGGAATGGACGCGATTGCGCTGGTAAACGGCGATACGATGCTGGAAAAGCTGGCCCGCGCCATGGCACACCTGTTTTGCGGCCATGTTCACCGTACGATTTCCGGCCAAGCCAGCGGCGTGCCGTTCACGATGTTCAAAAGCACCTGCCACCAAGCCCCGCTTGATCTGCTGGACGCCGACAGCACATTGTCAAACGCTGAACCCGCCGCCTACGGACTTTTGCTGCTGACCAAAGGCGGCGTGATCGCCCATAGTGAAGATATCGGGCTGAACTTTCCGTCCTATTGCGGCTCAGCCGCACTTCCCGATCATTAGCGCACCTTAACGTTGGGCTGGGTGGTCGCATTATGCAGCAGCCTTTTTCATGTTCAGCGGGTCACTTGAACCGGAGCTCCCGATGATCACGGGCGAATACGCCTCTTTCGTCGCACTCATTTTCATTACCTTAAGTCTTCGTGTCACCCTCTATCGTCGCGAAAATATGATCCGCTTGGGGGGCACGACGACAAAAGCCTGATGAAACGCATGCGCGCGCAGGCCAACTGCGCCGAATATGCCGTTCGCGTTGCTGTTGATAGCGTTGGTTGCGTTGCATGGTCCTGCAGACGGCGTGCTTCATTTAATCGGTGCCCCCCCTGCTCGGTCGTGCCGTAAACGGGTATGGCTTTTGCGCCTCCCCACCCAAAATGATCCTGCGGCAACTGAGAATGCCCCTTACGGTGTGGTCGTATTTCGTCCGCCTTTTGTACCTGCTGGCCTTCCCAATGACCAAGTACGAGCAAGTCGTCGGAAAAATCGCCTCTGATGCAACTTTTCCTCTTGCGGGGTCGGATCAGACTTTATACATCGGCCACACGAAACGGTGCGGGCGTAGCTCAGGGGTAGAGCATAACCTTGCCAAGGTTAGGGTCGGGCGTTCGAATCGCCTCGCCCGCTCCATTTCGATCTTGTTCACCCAGCAAGATAGC
>JAHBAO020000078.1 GCA_018500065.2 Octadecabacter sp.
CCCCGCATAGCCAACATAAAACAAAAGGGCCACCTCATAGGGTGGCCCTTTATTTCGTTCTTTAGCCGCAGCAAACCTACCCGGCCAAGTTTGGTAACCATGTGGCTATGCCGGGGAATACGATAATCAGTGCAATACCCAGAATGAACAGGGCCACAAAGGGCCATGTGGCCCTATACACATCGCTGATGCTCATTTCCGGCACCACTGCTTTGAACGCGAACAACGTGTAACCGAATGGCGGTGTGATCGCACCAAGCGTGATGTTCACAAGGAACAACAACCAAAACCAGACCGGATCAAATTCCAGCGCGGTGACTACCGGCTGATAGATCGGGATCGTCAGCAAGATCACCGCAATCGTGTCGATGAACATACACAGCACAAACGGCACCGCCAGCATGATGATCAGCATCACAACCGGTGAGTATCCAAGGTTCGCAACCAAATTGACCAACTGGCTTGTCGCACCTGTAAAGGCCAATAGCTGCGTGAACATCTTGGACATTGCCATGATCACAAGGATCATTGCCGAAACCGTGATGGCGGCCATCAAGGATTTCCAAATCATATCCAACGACAGTTTCCGATAAATGGCCGCCGTGATGAGCGATCCAACAACCCCTGTCGCCGCAGATTCAGACGGTGTCGCGATACCCAGCATGATGAACCCCATGACTGAAAACATAACGATTAGGAACGGAAGCGTCCGAACAATCGCCATGACCTTTTCCATGCTTGTGACTTCAGCGCGCTCACCCGTGACGTTCGCCGGGGCAAGGTTTGAATTCAACGCGATGCGCACAAAAACATAGACCAGAAAGATGCCGCCAATCAAAAGCCCGGGTATAACGCCGGCGATCAGCAGTTTGGCGATGGACACATCAGCAAGTGAGCCGACGATAATGGCCAGCAGGCTGGGCGGAATGATGGGCGCAAGACTGGCACCGCCAATAATCAATCCGGCAGCGATCCCACGGTCGTATCCGCGTTTTTGCATACCGGGCATGATGGCGCGGCCCAACATGGCGGCAACGGCCATGGCAACACCAGACAGCGCACCGAATACAGCCGATAAAACGACGACCAAGACGTATTGGCGTCCTTTGACCTTTCCGACCAGCTTGTCGATTGAATCAAACAGCACGTCCATCGTGCCGGATCGGAACAAAAGCTCGCCCATCAGAATGAACAGTGGGATCGACGCAAGCGAGGTCGTAGATGCCGTGTCCAGAATAGAGTTGGCAAACATCGGGAATCCAGCAGGTCCGATGATAAAGTAGACCCCAATCAGGATAGCGCCGAGAAACGCCAGAAAGATTGGTGCGCCAGACAAGAACAGCGCAAAGAGGATCGCGATCCCCGCAATAAGTGTAGTGTACCATTCCATTAGCCGGCGAACTCCGCTGCTGATCCGTCGACACGGTTTTTAGATGAAAGATAAAGCAGCATGTAACATGCGCTGATGGCCAAGCCGAAGGTGATGAACGACGACACCCACCACTGTGGAATAGGCACAATGGCAAGGGTATCAATCCCGCGGGTGTATTGGCGGATGTTCTCTTGCAAGCTTACCCAGGCCGCAAAGCCAAGGCCCGCAAACCCCAAAAGGCTAATAACAATATGGGCAAAATTTGCCACTGGCTTTGGAGCGATATCGACAAGGATCGTCACGGCAACATGGGCCCTGTCCTTGGTCACACGGGGCAAAGCCAAAAAGATGGTAACGCAAAGCGCATAAGACACGTAATCGCTGGCCCAGGCTGTGGGTGAATCGAAGACATATCGGGTGATCACTTCGTAAACGTAAGAACAGACAATCGATGCAAGCCCAATCGCGGCCAGAACGGCGGCACCATTGGTAATTGTGTCGAGTACTTTTTTGAAAGCCGCAGTGACGTTAGTCATAGAACTACCCCGCTTTGTTCGGCGTGTTTCTGAATTTCTTGGGGAGAGATAGGCCCGGCAATCTGGTCACCGCCGGGCCCGACTTAAGCTCTCTTACATGCCTTGTTCGGCAACAAAGTCGCGGAAGGCTTCGCCATCTGCACCAGAAGCTTCAATCGCAACTTCCATAGCGCGCTCAGCGAACAATGCATTTGCTTCATCGACAGTGTAACCAATCGACGTTGTTTGTGCTCCGGCTTCAACCATGGCAGCTGTTTCTTCTACAAGCAGCGCATCGAAGACACCGATGGAGTCACGCTCCAACTGGTAACCAGCTTCAAGCATAAGTGTCTGGGTTTCTTCATCCAAACCGTTCCAGCGATCCAGGTCCATCATGATCAGGTAAGACACTGTACCAAAAGCTGGTTCAGCAAGATATGGTGCCACTTCGTGGAACTTAAAGCCCACAGCACCAACAGTTGGCCAGACCAACCCGTCAATCACACCCTTTTCAGCAGCAGAGTACAGCTCGCCGAATGGAACAACGACAGCCGTTCCGCCCAAAGAGCCAACGATTGTGTTGTAAGATGGAAGTGCACGGATTTTCATGCCATCAAGTTGCGCAGTCGCATCCATAGGCTCACGCAGGAAGAACCGGAAACCAGTCGTCGCTGTTGGAATAGACAAGACTTTCAGGCCCTGAGTTTCCTGATAGTGCGCATCGACCCAATCCCAGATGCCTGTGTCGCGACGTGCATCAATGTCGCCGCCAACAGCGTCAATCGCAGCACCAATGCCGGTTTCGCCAGTGTGGTACAGACCGTGCGTATAGATGATGTCAAATACGCCTGCTGCGACGGGCTGCAACTGGCTGCCAGCTGGCACAACTTCTGGGCCGCTTGGTGTGATCGTGATGTCTCCTCCAGACATTTCGCTCACCAGATCAATATAGCCATACGCCATGTTTGCTGTGCCGGAATGGTTACCGCCCCAAGCTGTCAGCATCCGCATGTCTTCTGCTGCGACCAATGACGCAGACGCAACAAGCCCGACGGCCGCCGCTACGATGGTTTTTGAAAATGATGTCATATTCTTCTTCTCCCTAGTTGATTTATCTTAGTAACCTACGCGTATCCGGACGAGGTTTTGCAATCTCCACTATCTTGCAAGAAAATTATGGAGTATACGCCCTATTATGTCGATTCATATTTTCAGTTGTTTTGAAGGCCCTGAAAATGTTTGGAAAAACTGAACCAACCATTGAAAACCGTGATCTTGAATTCGATTTTCATGCGTTGGCCGTGTTAAATTTCGTGGGATTCCAGCGCCCCAGTGATCTGGAGATCCCCCTAGAAGGACGGAACCATGTACCAGAATATTCTTCTCCCGATTGCCCCAGGTGACAAAGTCGATGGCCACCCTGCATTTATTGCGGCGCGTGCTTTGTTGGCCGAAGGTGGCACCATCACCGTACTCACGGTGCTGGAAGTGACCCCCGGATTTGTGGAACAGTATCTTCCCGAAGGCCAAGCCCAGACGCTCTATGCCCAAGAGGCCAAACGGCTTACGGACGAGGTCTCTAAAATTGATGGTGCGACAGCTTTGGTCAAAAATGGCCACCCGGCGCGAACAATCTTGGAAGAATCCACGCGGTTGAAAATCGATTGCATCGTCATGTCTTCGCACCGCCCCGGACCGAGTGATTTCTTCATCGGCTCTACCGCGTCCCGCGTTGTCAGACGCGCACAATGTTCGGTTCATGTCGTGCGTTAACAACACTGTTGGTGATGAGCGGGCCACGTTAATTGGCCCGTTCCAAAGCGACCGCAATACCTTGCCCCACGCCGATACACATCGTCGCAAGTGCGCGACGACCGCCCGTCAGGCCAAGTTCCAGTGCAGCTGATCCTGTGATTCGCGCGCCAGACATCCCCAACGGGTGGCCCAGTGCAATGGCCCCGCCGTTGGGATTGACGCGCGGGTCATCATCCGCAATTCCCAGATCACGTAGTGTCGCCAGACCTTGGCTTGCAAAGGCTTCGTTCAATTCAATCACGTCGAAATCTGATTGCGTCAGGCCAAGCCTGTGCAACAGTTTCTTGGTCGCAGGCGCAGGACCGAACCCCATGATGCGGGCAACGCCCATCGTCGCACCGCCCAAAACCCGCGCAATCGGTGTCAGCCCGTGCTTTGCCGCAGCCTCGGCACTCGCAAGGATCAAGGCAGCCGCCCCATCATTGACGCCACTTGCGTTGCCCGCAGTGATGGTCCCGCCGGGCCGCACAAACCCTTTGAGTTTGGCCAGCGCTTCGGCAGTTGTCTGTGGGCGCGGATGTTCATCGGCATCAACAACAATCGCGTCACCGCGCCGCTGCGGGATCGTCACTGGGGCGATCTCTTTGGCAAGTCGCCCGTTGGTCATGGCCACGCCAGCTTTCGCTTGGGACCGCAACGCAAATGCATCCTGATCTTCACGCGAAACCGCAAAATCATCGGCCACGTTTTCAGCCGTCTCGGGCATGCTATCCACGCCGTATTGCGCCGACATCAACGGGTTAACGAACCGCCAGCCAATTGTGGTGTCAAACACCTCATTCGTACGTGAAAACGCTTGCGTGGCTTTGGGCATCACAAAGGGTGCGCGCGACATGCTTTCAACGCCGCCAGCAATCATCAAATCCGCTTCGCCTGCTTTGATGGCGCGCGCAGCGGTGATGATTGCATCCATCCCCGATCCGCACAGGCGGTTCATCGTTGTGCCTGGCACCGTGTCTGGAAAACCTGCCAGCAACAGCGACATACGCGCCACGTTGCGATTGTCTTCGCCCGCCTGGTTGGCGCAGCCAAAGATCACCTCGTCTATCGCGGCCAGATCAAGGGAAGGATTACGTTCCGCCAGTGCCTTAAGCGGCAGCGCCCCAAGATCGTCAGGGCGAATAGACGACAGCCCGCCGCCATATCGCCCAATCGGGGTGCGGATATAATCGCAGATAAAGACGTCCGTCATCAGCTCAGCTCCGGTGGTGTCAACGCGCCAACTTCGCCATCCGTATGAAGCGTGGCCCCGGTGAGCGACTGCAATTCATCAAACGACATTTCGGGCAGTTTTTCGCGCAGGATGAACCGCCCGCCTTCAATATCGATAACCGCAAGCGAGGTGTAAACTCGCGTGATGCACCCGACGCCGGTCAATGGGAACGTACATTGTTCCACCAGCTTGGGCTTGCCGTCTTTCGTGGTGTGATCGGTGATAACAGCAACCCGTTTGGCACCATGAACAAGATCCATCGCGCCGCCTACGGCTGGCACGCCTTTGGACCCGACGCGCCAATTGGCAAGGTCACCGTTCTGCGCAACCTGGTAAGCGCCAAGCACGGCAAGGTCCAAATGACCGCCACGCACCATCGCAAAGCTGTCTGCGTGATGAAAGAACGACGCGCCCGGATTTAGGGTGATCGCCTTTTTACCGGCGTTGATCAAATCCCAGTCTTCGTCCCCCTCAGCCGGAGCAGCACCAAACCCCAAGACACCGTTTTCAGTGTGATAAGTAATGTGGCGACCCTCGGGTTGAAACTTGGCTACCAGTTCAGGGATGCCAATACCAAGGTTCACATAAGCACCGTCTTGGATGTCTTGTGCCGCGCGCCATGCGATCTGCGGGTTTTTGAGTTTATGCCAAGTCATGCGTATTCCACCCCTGTTCGCACCAAGATTTCTTCTTGCTCTGGGTCAGACACTTCGACGACCCCATCCACAAAAAGCCCGGGTGTGACGACCTGCTCTGGGTCGATTTCGCCGGGGCTTGCGATTTTGGTCACTTGCGCGATGGTTTTGTCAGCGGCCATGCACATCAACGGGTTAAAGTTTCGCCCCGCCGAGCGATAGGTCAGGTTGCCATGGGTGTCACCAAGCGCGCCTTTGACAATGGCAAAATCCGCTTTCAGCCAGCGTTCCAGCACATAGGATACACCGTCAAATTCCTGAACCTGCTTACCAGCTGCCAACTCCGTGCCGTAGCTCGCCGGTGTGAAAAACGCAGGGATACCCGCACCAGCCGCACGAATACGTTCGGCCAAAGTGCCTTGCGGGACCAATTCCAACGCGATCTCTCCGGCCAAATATTTATCGGTGAACGCGCGTGGATCGGACGAACGCGGGAACGAACAGATCATCTTGGCGACCATGCCCGCGTCAATCATCGCCGCAATGCCAATTTTGCCATTGCCCGCGTTGTTGTTAACAACGGTCAAGTTCGCGGGGCTTCCGGTGGCCTTGTAGCGATCAATCAAGGCGTGGATCAGCTCAACCGGGGCGCCCGATCCGCCAAAACCACCGATCATCAAAACCGCACCATCGGTAATGCCTGAGACCGCAGCCTGTAGAGTTGGAAGTGTCTTATCCATCGAGAGTTTTTCCGTTCCTAGCGTTGCGCGATCACAACATCGGCTTGATTGTGCGCAAGCCATCCAAAGTGACCTGACACAGATGGTCGATTTCAGATTGGGTCATGGGGGTCGACAGCAACCCTGAACATGTCTCAATCATGATAAGACCATTGTTGAAAAAGTGATCCAGCAGCGCAGATACGCATTTTTGTTCATCAGGGCTGATAAACGCATTACGGTACGTGGTTGGCGCGGTCTCTTTCAAATGAATACGGAACATAGAACCGCGACCTGTCACACAGACCGGCACATCCGCGAGTTTGATCGCCTCAGCGATCCCTGCCCGCGCTTTGTCCGCCAGTGCATTCAGGCTCGAAACAGCGGCCTCGTCGAAATGCGCCATCGCGATGGACCCAGCCGTCAACGTGATCGGGTTCGCGCTGAACGTGCCGTAATGCGGGAACGGTGCAGGACCATTCAGCGGGTTCATCACATCAAGCACATCTGCGCGACCCGCAAGGGCCCCAACGGGAAATCCGCCGCCGATCATTTTGCCCAAAGCCGTTAGATCAGGGG
>JAHBAO020000136.1 GCA_018500065.2 Octadecabacter sp.
CTGACGCGCATTCCAATTTCACCTCGATCTTGTCGGATGTCCCATCGTTGGACACCTCGACACGGGCGCGCATGATATCGGCACAGCCCGCAACAAGTTTGGACACCTGTTCAGGGCGAATAAACATGCCCTTCACCTTGGTGGCCTGATCCGCACGACCCCGCCACCCGACAATCCGCGCACGGGTCTCGCCTGACTGATCGACGTCTGTTGCAAAGGCGCTCAAATCACCGACCGAGAAACGGATGATCGGATGATCAGGGTTCAACACGGTCACGACAACCTCGCCGATTTCACCATGCGGCACGGGTGTCCCCGTCCCCGGAGACACGATTTCAACGATCACGTCGTCGTCGATCACCATCCCATTGATGCAGGTCGCCGTTTCGTAGGCGATCAGCCCGACGTCGGCGGTGCCATAGCATTGACGGCACATAATGCCGCGATCGGCATAGGCCTGTCGTAAGGTAGGAAACAGCGGCCCTGCCGAAACAAACGCGGTCTTGATCGCGCTTAGATCGACGCCAGTTTCGGCGGCGCGATCAAGAATAATCTGCAAGAAATCAGGCGTGCCAGCATAGGCTGTGGCACCCGTCGCGGCGGCGACTTCGGCTTGTTGGTTGGTACTACCCGGCCCTGTGGGCAGAACCACCGCCCCGTTCGCGCGCGCACCTGTTTCAAACATCGCGCCTGCGGGGGTGAAATGATACGAAAACGTATTCAGAACAATATCTTGCGCAGTCATTCCGACTTCGCGCATGAAACGACCAAAGCGCCAGAAATCCTGCTGCGCAAGGCCCGGTTCATAGATCGGTCCGGGTGATTGGAAAATGTGACTCAAACCTGTGGGGCGATGCCCCCCAAACGGCGGGTTTTCGGCTTGCGCCTTAAGCAGTTCGTCTTTGCGCGTCACTGGCAGATCAGCCAGATCTGCCAAACTGCCTAGCTGCTTCCCGTCCCCAAGCAACGCATTCAATCGCGTTAACTTGGTCGCATCATTGGACACAGAACTCATGACAACCACCGCTTGCGGCGACGGTAGGATCTTACGTCGCGGTAGGATTTACGGCCCTCATCCGACAAGCCAAGATAGAATTCGCGCACGTCAGGGTTCTCGCGCAGTTCCTTGGCAGAGCCCTCCATCACCACACGCCCGGATTCCAGAATGAACCCAGTATGGGCAAAGCGCAGGGCAACGTTCGTATTCTGCTCAGCCAGAAGGAATGACACGCCTTCATTTTCGTTGACCGACTTCACGATCTGAAAAATCTGTTCAACCAGTTGCGGGGCCAATCCCATAGACGGCTCATCCAGCAGAATGGTTTCGGGGTTCGACATGAGCGCGCGGCCAATCGCGCACATCTGTTGCTCACCGCCTGATGTATAGCCCGCCTGACTTTTGCGGCGTTCCTTCAGGCGTGGGAAATAATGATAGACCTTTTCAAGGTCGGCGCTGATCGCCCCTGCCCCGTCGCTACGGGTATAGGCGCCGGTCAGCAGGTTTTCTTCAACGGTAAGGTGTTCAAAACAGTGACGGCCTTCCATCACTTGTACAACACCCATCTTCACCAGCGCTTCGGGGCTCATGTGTTCAACGGGCTTACCGCGGTATTCGACGGACCCTTTGGTCACTTCACCACGTTCTGAATGCAACAGGTTGGACACGGCCTTCAGCGTGGTCGTTTTGCCAGCGCCATTGCCACCCAAAAGTGCGGTGATACCACCCTTGGCGACGGTCAGGCTGACGCCCTTCAGCACAAGGATCACGTGATTGTAGATCACCTCGATATTGTTGACCTCAAGAAGGGTCTCAACCTTTGGTTCTGTGGTGTCTAGCATGGCGGCGTTCCAGTCTTGGGGTTGGGATGCGGGCGGCCCAATAGCCGCCCGCGTTCTTTAGGCTTACAGACAGCCCGGAGTGATGTTGTTCTCAGCGGCAAACGCTGTGGAATCTTCGGCAATAAGGCCGTCGATCAAAGCATCCTGTGGCGAGATATAGTCGGTCAGTGCGACCCATTCGCCGTCAGCTGCGTTCCACTGCTGAACAATGCCCAGACCGGAACCACCGTGGTTTTCGCACGACACAGAGAATTCAGGTCCGATTTGGGCCATGCCAAGCTCTTCCATGCGGGCATTGGTGATGTCCAACGCTTCCATACCGTCACGCACCATCGCGGGTGTCACGTCTGCAACACCGTGGATTTCTTGCGCTTTGGCGATCGCTTCGGCTGCCAACATCGCGGCGTACATGCCACGGGTGTACAGAACAGACCCAAGGTTGGACCCATCACCAGCCGCGTTGCCAGCCTCATGGACCATGCTGTCGATTTCGCCAAACACAGGAAGGCTCGTATCGATCCGGTTCATGTTAAGAGACAGGTAACCGTTCGCGTCAGCACCAGCCGGCGTGACGTCGTGCTCAGCACCAGCCCACCAGTTGCCAATGAAGTTTTCCATCGGAAAGCCAACGTTCGCAGCTTCTTGAATGGCCACTTGGTTCATCACGCCCCAACCCCACATCAGGACATAGTCAGGACGTTCGCGGCGGATTTGCAGCCACTGGGATTTCTGTTCCTGACCAGGGTGGTCAACAGCGATCTGCGTGAAGGTAAATCCGTGCTCTGCGGCCAAGTCCTCAAGCGTGCGAATTGGTTCTTTGCCGTAGGCGGAATTGTGGAACAGCAAAGCAATGTTCTTGCCTTCCAATGACCCACCGTTTTGATCCAGCAGGTAGTTCACCATCACAGACGCCGCGTCCCAGTAGTTCGCAGGGTAGTTGAACACCCAAGGGAACACTTCGCCAGCCGCAGCAGACGTACGGCCATAACCCATTGTGTGAAGCGGGATTTCGTCAGCCGTTGTTTTTGGGATCAATTGGTAAGTGATACCTGTGGACAGCGGTTGATAGATCAATGCGCCCTCGCCCTTTGTGGACTCGTAGCATTCTACGCCGCGTTCGGTGTTGTATCCGGTTTCGCATTCAAGAACGCGCACCGTCTCGCCACCGATGCCGCCGTCGCGTGCGTTCAACAGGCTGAAATAGTCCTGATAGCCATCAGAAAACGGCGTGCCGCCCGCAGCATATGGACCAGTCCGGTAGCTTAGATCTGGGATCACAAGATCAGCTGCTGCCGTTCCTGCGACGAGTGCGCTGGTCAAAGCCAGCGTTGTTAAAGTCTTCATTTTCATCGATTTATCCTCCCGTGGTTGCCGATAAATTAGTCTGCCCAGTCTTCACCGGGGTCGTAAGTGTCAGTGTGGGAAAGGCCAAAGCCGAAGCTTTTCCTTGGTCACCCGCCAAAGCTGCGCGAGGCCGTGAGGCTCTTTCACCAGAAAGAACATGATCAACAGACCCACGATCACCAGTTGCAGGTGGGCCACCAAGTCAGTGGGCCATCCCAACAAATCGACGCCGATCAGTTTCAAAAAGACCGGCAATGTCACAAGGAATGCAGCGCCTGCAAATGCCCCGAAGATCGACCCCAGACCGCCAATGATGATCATGAACAAGACAAGGAATGATTTGTTGATGCCAAAGGCTTCGCCAACTTCGACCGCTCCTAAATAAACCGCAAAGAACAGCGCGCCCGAGATGCCGACAAAGAACGACGAAACCGCAAAGGCTGTTAGTTTGGCCTTCAGTGGGTTCACGCCAATGATTTCAGCAGCAATATCCATGTCGCGAATGGCCATCCATTGGCGACCCAACGCGCCCCGCGTCAGGTTGCGGGCGATTAACGCGCAGATCGTAACGAAGACGAGGCAGACCAGATAGCTGGCCCATGCAGGTGTATTGGGGCCCGTGACGGCCACGCCAAACACAAAGCGTTCCGGCGCACTGATC
>JAHBAO020000266.1 GCA_018500065.2 Octadecabacter sp.
AAAGCAGATTACCACTCAAATGACATTAGAAAAACTAAGGCTAGAAAATGCCAGTCACCCCGCCACGCCCCAAAGGACCGCCCCTCAACGCGCTGCGCGCCTTTGAGGCCGCCGCGCGACTGGGCGGATTTTCTGCGGCGGCAGATGAACTCTGTGTTACGGCGGGCGCCATTTCGCAGCACATCCGTTCTCTCGAAGACTGGACTGGTCAGCCCTTGTTTGAACGCCGATCACACGGGGTGCAGCTTACCGCCGAAGGGCGTCATCTTTTACCGCAGCTGACGCACGCCTTTGATGCAATCGGGACCGCTGTGCGCGGTCTTCGCGACCTCTCTCAGGACCGCATTGTTACAATTGCCGCTCTCCCAAGCGTGGCGCAACTCTGGCTTCAACCACGCCTTGGGCTGTTTCGTGAAGCATTAGGTAGGGTAAACTTGTCGGTTACGGTGGCCGAAACCCCGCCCAACCTTGATCGCGAGCTGTTTGATCTTAGCCTCTATATGCGTGAACCGGATGCGCGCGACGGAGGTATCGTCCTTGTCTATGACAGTCTCATTCCGGTTTGCGCCCCTGATGTGGCTGCCCGTCTATCCACACCTGCAGACCTTGCAGGCCAGACATTACTCCATGACGAAGTCTGGGCGAACGACTGGCCACGATGGGCGAATGCGGCAGGTGTAACCTTAACCCGCCCCGAGGACGGCCCACGCTTTTCGCTGTATTCAATGGCCGTTGAAGAGGCCAAGGCAAGCGCGGGGGTATTGATCGGCCACACTGCACTTCTGGATGGCGCAGTGGCGGATGGCTCCCTCGTGATGCCGTTTAAGGAAACCATCAAATCGCCTTCCGCGTTGGTTGCTGATGTTGCACGTGGCCCGTTTGAAAACACCTTGCGGACTCTCCTAACCACCCTCGCGTCCTAGGCTGCAAATGGATGTTTGCAATACGCGCGCCCTCGGCCTATACGCAGCGCTGAAATGCGCGTGTAGCCCGCTATGGCTCGAATCATCCGGTTCAGTGAACCCGGCGGCAGACGTGCGTTATAGAAATTTGAACACACGAACCGAAAGAGACTGATCACATGGCAAATTCACCACAAGCTAAAAAACGCGCACGTCAGAACGAAGCACGTTTTCAAGTAAACAAAGCACGCCGTTCACGTATCCGCACATTCCTGCGCAAAGCTGAAGAAGCGATTGCGTCTGGCGACAAAGACGCAGCAAAAGCTGCTGTTCAAGCCCTCCAGCCTGAACTGATGCGTGGCGTTTCCAAGGGCGTTTTCCACAAGAACACAGCGGCCCGTAAGATGTCCCGCCTAAGCGCACGCGTCAAAGCGATCGCTTAATTTCGGTCGTTACCGATTCTACAATTTTTTGAACTTGAGGCGGTCCAGTAGGGCCGCCTTTTGTTTTTAAGGTCTAATGTTTACCATCAGCCGCATCGACTTTTCCTTGAGATTCAACGGGCGGTTAGATTCGTTTCATCCCATTGCCTGTCAAGGCCATTAACGCTGTTGAAATCGAACATGACACACGGCTAATTTTGCTGAGTGATTCATTTCGTTCCTGGGGGAACGTGGTACTTTAAAACATGGAGTGCACCGACGTCTACGGACCGTAAGTTGGCGTAAAACGGTCTCTGACCGATCGATGTTTTGGCACTTTCGTGCATCAAGGTGTGGGACCCTTGCAGCGCATTAAGGCAGACCACGCATTTTCCAGTGCTGACTGTAGTTAAGGGATGTTCCCTTGGTGCAGCCGGCTCAACGCATCGGCGCAAGACAAGTCATCGCAGGGTATTTGCTGCGCGCTGTTGTTGTGTCTTGCTGGGAACGAATTGGGGCGCAGACGATGGTGGCAGCCATCCGAGCACATAAAAGGGACAACGGGGACAGTATGACGAACGTGCAGTGGGACAAGGTAAAATCGGACATGCGCGCCGCAATTGGCGCAGGCAACTACAAGAGCTGGATTGAACCGCTCTCCCTCGTGACCGCATCCGAAGGCGTTGCGCGCATCGGCGCGCCCAGCCCTTTCGTTGGTGACTACGTTGGCAAAACCTACGGCGACCAAATCATCTACCACCTCAACCGTCATGGCATGGCCGTCCAGCGCCTCGCATTTGATGTTGAGGGTGCCGCCAACACACCCGCAAAGCCGACAGCAAAAACCGCCGCGAACAAGCCTGCGAATGCCCAAGCGGATGCACAGCCCGACCAGCGCTTCACATTCGACAGCTTCGTAGTCGGCAAACCGAACGAGCTTGCCCATGCCGCCGCCAAACGCGTCGCCGAAGGTGGCCCAACCACGTTCAACCCGCTGTTTCTGTATGGTGGTGTTGGCTTGGGTAAAACCCACCTGATGCACGCCATCGCGCACGAGCTTGGCGAGAAACGCCCAGACCTCAACGTGCTTTATGTGTCTGCCGACCAGTTCATCTATCGTTTCATCTCTGCGCTACGGGATCGCAAGATGATGGACTTCAAACAGCATTTCCGCTCTGTTGACGTGCTGATGGTCGATGACATCCAGTTCCTAGAAGGCAAAGAATCCACGCAAGAAGAATTCTTCCACACGTTCAACGCGCTGGTCGATCTCGGCAAACAAATTATCATTTCCGCCGACCGCGCACCGGGCGAAATCCGTGACCTGTCAGAGCGCATCAAGTCGCGTCTGCAATGCGGTCTCGTCGTTGACCTGCACCCGACAGACTATGAACTCCGCCTCGGCATTCTGCACGCCAAGCAAGAGATGTTCGTCAACGTCTACCCCGGCGTTGAAATCGCCACGGGTGTTCTCGAATTCCTCGCACACCGCATTTCCAGCAACGTCCGCGTTCTTGAAGGCGCATTGAACCGCCTTTATGCACTCGCATCCCTCGTGGGTCGCACCGTGTCCGTTGAGATGGCTCAGGATTGTCTGTCGGACATCTTGCGTGCCTCTGATCGCAAGCTCACCATCGAAGAAATTCAGCGCAAAGTGTCCGAACACTACGACATTCGCCTCTCCGACATGCTTGGCCCAAAGCGCACGCGTACACTGGCGCGCCCGCGTCAGGTTGCGATGTGGCTGTGTAAACAGCTCACCAGCCGCTCCTTGCCTGAGATCGGCCGCAAGTTCGGCAAACGCGACCACACCACAATCATGCATGGCGTGCGCAAAATTGATGAATTGCGTCAATCTGACAGTCAGATCGCCGATGATCTGGAAATGCTGCGCCGCGCGCTGGAAGACTAGGCATTAAACCCTTGTGGATGGGCTAAAATCCGCTAGTTTTGGCGTCCCGACATCTTGCGGGCATCACTAGCGGAGACAAGCCATGAAACTCAGCATCGAACGCGCATCACTGCTTAAGGCCGTGGCACAAGCTCAATCCGTT
This sequence comes from Octadecabacter sp., assembly GCA_018500065.2. Taxonomy (GTDB): domain Bacteria; phylum Pseudomonadota; class Alphaproteobacteria; order Rhodobacterales; family Rhodobacteraceae; genus Octadecabacter. The sequence goes on from JAHBAO020000266.1 coordinate 3,379, forward strand.
GTGGAACGCCGCAACACCATCCCGATCCTCGCAAACGTGCTGATCGAAGCCGAGGGCAACGAGGCAACATTCCGCGCAACCGATCTTGACATCGAAGTCGTCGATAAAACCGCAGCCGTTGTTGAACGGGTAGGGGCTACCACAGTCTCCGCCGTGACGCTGAACGAAATTGTCCGCAAACTTCCAGAGGGGGCACTCGTCACCCTGACAGAAGACAGCGCATCCGGCCGCCTGACGATCGAAGCGGGCCGTTCCAATTTCTCACTCGCGACATTGCCCAAGGAAGACTTTCCTGTGATGGCCACGTCCGATTACGCGGCAAACTTCTCGTGCCCAGCACCTGTTCTGCGCCGCCTGTTCGACAAATCCAAATTCGCGATCTCGACCGAGGAAACCCGTTACTACCTCAACGGCGTTTACATGCACGTCTCTGAATCCGATGGCGGCAAAGTCCTGCGCTGCGTCGCGACAGACGGTCACCGCTTAGCGCGCATTGATGCAGACCTGCCCGAAGGCGCAGATGGCATGGCCGGCGTTATCGTGCCGCGCAAAACCGTTGGCGAGCTGCGCAAGCTTCTGGATGACGACGACATGAAAATCGCCGTCTCCGTCTCTGAGACCAAAATCCGCTTCGCAACGCCCGACATCACCCTGACATCTAAAGTCATCGACGGCACCTTCCCAGACTACACCCGCGTGATTCCACAAGGAAACACCCGCAAAATGGAAGTCGACGCCGCAGAATTCGCCAAAGCAGTGGACCGCGTTGCTACGGTTTCCTCTGAACGCTCTCGCGCGGTGAAATTGCAGCTAGATGAGGACCGCCTGATCCTGTCGGTCAACGCACCGGACTCCGGCGCTGCCGAAGAAGAACTCGCCGTGGCTTACGGTGACGAGCGCCTCGAAATCGGCTTCAACGCAAAATACCTGCTCGAAATCGCATCCCAGGTGGACCGCGAAAACGCCGTCTTCATGTTCAATTCATCCGGCGACCCGACGCTGATGCGCGAAGGCAACGACACCAGCGCGATCTACGTCGTTATGCCGATGCGCGTGTAACTGCTGTCGATTTGAGTTTTTTTTACCACGATGAAGAAGGAGGGTCGCGCGTAATGTCGGCCCTTTTTCTGTCGCGGCTAACCTTGTCCCACTTCCGCTCACACAAGCGCGCGGGTCTAGACCTCGACGGACGTCCTGTAGCGATCTATGGCCCCAACGGTGCGGGCAAAACCAACATCCTCGAAGCCGTCTCGATCCTATCTCCGGGTCGCGGGCTACGTAGCGCCAGTTCGCAAGACATGACGCGTCGCCCCGAAGCGCTCGGCTGGAAAGTCACCGCAGACCTAAACTCCCTCAACCATCACCACGAAATCGAAGCGTGGTCCGAAAACGGCGCATCCCGTCAAACAAAGATCGACGGCAAAGCCGCCGCGCAGGTCGCGCTGGGCCGCATCGGCCGCGTCCTTTGGCTCATCCCCGCGATGGATCGTCTCTGGATTGAAGGTGCCGAAGGCCGCCGCCGCTTCCTTGACCGCGCCACGTTGTCATTCGAACCCCTCCACGCCGAAGCTGTCCTGTCCTATGAAAAGGCTATGCGCGAGCGTAACCGTCTCCTGAAAGACATGGTGCGCGATGCCCACTGGTACGCGGCCCTCGAACGTCAGATGGCGG
>JAHBAO020000096.1 GCA_018500065.2 Octadecabacter sp.
GACAATCTGCTTGGTACGAATGCGCCACAGACGGTGACGTGGGCCATTCTTGTCGCTCAAATGATCCGTCAGACGTTCATACGCCAAGGCATAACCGTGGTCATAAACCCCAGCGCCCATGCAGCGCGCCACAACTGTAACATTTGTCATGTTTTCAAGTGCTTGCAGTGTGTCCTTCACCCACTCCCCAGCTTCTTGACCTTCAATCTGCGCGTGATCAACAGGCGCACGGCCACCCCAATGGGCCGTCTGTTCAACCAGCAGCACACGCGCGCCAGCACGTCCCGCCGCCAAAGCAGCCGACAGGCCAGCAATGCCGCCACCAACGACCATGACGTCCACATGAGCATAGAAATGTTCATAGATATCGGCGTCGCGGTCTTTCGGGGCTTTGCCCAAACCAGCGGCGTGGCGGATGATCGGCTCATAGACATGCTTCCACATAGGGCGCGGATGAATGAACATTTTGTAATAGAAACCAGCGGGCATAAAGCGCCCCAGCTTAGCGTTTACAGCGCCCACATCGAACTCAAGGCTCGGCCAGTGGTTCTGCGAACTGGCTTCAAGCCCTTCGAAAACTTCCTGCGTGGTGACGCGTTGGTTGGGCTCAAAATGCCCGCCCTTCCCGAGGTTCACCAAACCGTTCGGTTCCTCAGCACCAGACGCAACAATCCCACGCGGTCGGTGATACTTGAACGACCGCCCTACCAGCATCTGGTCATTGGCAATCAGCGCTGATGCCAGCGTGTCGCCCTCAAAACCGTGCATTGTCTTACCGTTAAACGTAAAGCTGACAGGCTTATCGCGGTTGATCAGCCGCCCTGCATTAGACAGTCGTGTGCTCATGTCGATGCCCCCCCGAAATCGCGCCATGTCCAATCGGGGCGCTTTTCTTTTATCTTTGCAACCAGCTCTTTAGGTGGTGCCAGCGTTTGTGCCGGATAGGTGCCGAACACCTCCAACGTCATGGTGCAGCGCGCCGCATGAAACCACTTGCCGCAGCCATAGCGGTGCTGCCAGCGTTCCAGATGCACGCCTTTTGGGTTTTGACGCACGAACAGGTAGCCCTCGAACTCTTCGTCAGTGGCCTCAGGCCCGTACCGCTTCAGGTGCGCTTCACCCCCTGCGTGAAGCTCGGTTTCATCGGCATTCACGCCGCAATAGGGGCATTCAAGGATCAGCATGGGCGGACCTCCGTAGCGGAGGCATTATGGCCCCCAAGTTCAATGTGAGGGGGTAAATCTAGGCTGCGCACGGCACGATGGGCGGGGATTGTGCCCCGCCCTGTAAGACTTAGCCGTGAGTGGTGTTCGTTATTGCGTTGGCGTGGGTGCCGTTTCGACAGCGGGTGCGACTGCGCTTGGGTCTTGCTCAAGCGGTACGGCAGCGCCTCCGAAGACGGCGTATAGCACAACGAGCACAATGACAGCGCCGACGAGGATAAGCCCCAAGCCACCCGTGCCCGACCCTGTGTTGTGCGGAATGCGGTGCGACCGGTCCGGCGCAGGTTTCGAGAAGTCGTAGTCAGCCATTTCAAGTCCTCCTGTTTGGGTGAGGAGAGATTGGCAGATTGAACGGGCAATGGAATATGAGCGGAAAACGCCGGAGCGTTTGGGCAAGAGGTGGCCGTTTGGCCAGTGTTTGATCGGCTAGAGTCTGCCGGAACCGTCGATACATACCCTCGGCGCGAACGCGCCCGGCCCGACCTCCCCCCCGGGAGGGCCGATTTCCAAAGACCAGACATGCACTTGGCGCCGTCAGTTATGGCTTCAACCGAACCACCAAGCGGCAAAAGCCCCCCCGAGATCGGTCCAGCCGCGCCCGCGCAGATCGCGCTTTGGCTGAAAGCCGCTGAATACACACTTACATTGTTCTCATGACAGCAAATCAAATCATGATACCAATTGCAGGCGCACTCTTGGTCACTTGGACTGTCTTTCTGATCATCAGATCGCGCCGCATTGCTCGCGCAAACCTTCAGCGCGAACATCGTGCCCATGCGCCGAACGATGGACGGGACGATTCCGCAGTCGCACGCTCGATTGGACAAGGTCATGGAGCTGGTGGCGGCGGCCCAAGTTAACATCAATGCGCCACCCCCGCAGCCACACTCTCATCAATGAACTTGCCTTCCTTAAAGCGATACATCGAAAACTCATCCGTCAGCGGCGAAGCCCCTTTCGCCATCAGTTCCGCCATTGCAAAGCCTGACCCTGGGATGGCTTTGAACCCGCCAGTTCCCCAGCCGCAATTCACGAACACGCCCTCAACAGGGGTTTTCGACAGGATCGGAGAGCGGTCCCCCGTCACATCCACAATGCCCCCCCATTGGCGCAGCATTTTCAGGCGCGACAATATCGGGAAGGTCTCGTTCAACGCACGAACCGTTTCCTCAACGTGATGAAACGACCCGCGCTGGGTGTAGTTGTTGAACCCGTCCGTGCCGCCACCAATCACCATTTCGCCCTTATCAGACTGGGACAGGTAGCCATGCACCGTGTTCGCCATCACGACGATATCCATACAAGGCTTGATCGGCTCAGACACCAGCGCCTGCAACGCCACAGATTCCATCGGCAGACGGAAGCCTGCCATATCCGCCAAATGCGACGCGTGCCCCGCAACGACCATCCCAAGCTTGTCACAATCAATCGCGCCCTTGGTTGTATCGACCCCAACGACCCTGCCACCCTCGGTACGAACATTTGTGACTTCGCATTGCTGGATAATATCCATGCCCATATCAGAACAGGCCCGCGCATAGCCCCACGCCACCGCATCGTGACGCGCCGTGCCGCCGCGTGCTTGCCATAGACCACCCAACACAGGGTAGCGCGGCCCCTCAATATTCATGATCGGGCAAAGTTCTTTCACCCGCGCTGGATTGATCCATTCGGTCATCACACCCTGCAACGCATTGGCATGGGCCGTGCGCTGATAGCCCCGCACTTCATGATGCGTCTGCGCCAGCATGATCACACCGCGTGGGGAAAACATGACGTTGTAGTTCAGATCCTGCGACATGGTTTCATAAAGCGAGCGGGACTTCTCATAAATCGCCGCTGACGGGTCTTGTAAGTAATTAGAGCGGATGATGGTCGTATTACGCCCCGTGTTGCCGCCCCCAAGCCAACCCTTTTCAATGATCGCGACATTGGTGATGCCGTAATGCTTGCCCAAGTGCCACGCCGTCGCCAGCCCGTGCCCCCCCGCACCAACGATAATCGCATCGTACTTCTTCTTTGGCGTCGGGCTGCGCCAATGGCGCTCCCAACCGGAATGGTAACGTGTGGCCTCACGGGCAATGGCAAAAGCAGAAAAGCGGCGCATGTCGTGTCCCCTCGACGTTACAACATCTGATATTTCTTCTGGGCCGATTGGGGAAAAAGAGGATACTCCCAGCGGCACTTAAACGCCAATTTGCGACACGCGCCCATTGGCCGCAACACTTCACGCGATTGTCCCTTTTTTCGGGCGCTGCAAACGACTACATCTTGCAGCATGAACAGCGAATTTATCATCTTCGGGCTAACTTGCACTGCACTTGCCGTGCTGGCAGTTGGCGCAGTGTTAACCCCGCTTTGGCGCGGCCGTGCCAGCGCAGGCGCCCAAGACTCGGACATCGACATTTACCGCGACCAATTGCAAGAAGTCGACCGCGACCTCACGCGCGGGGTCTTGGATGAGGCCGAGGCCGAACGCACGCGCACCGAAATTTCGCGCAGATTGCTTTTGGCGGACACCAACGCACGCACCGTTGCCACTGGGGCGCCTCAAGGGATGAGCCGCGCCGTTGCGCTGGCGCTGACTGCTGCCCTGTTGGCGGGCACCGGCTTGTTGTATTGGGACCTGGGTGCTGCGGGTTACGGTGATGTCCCGCGTGCGGAACGGATCGCCCTTGGCGAAGAACGCCGCGCAAACCGCCCGTCCCAGCTTGAGGCCGAGGCCGACAGCCCTGAGTTCGACTCCATCTCGCTGGCCGATCCCGAAACCGCAGAAATTCTGCAAGCGTTGCGCGCGGCAGCGTTTGAGCGCGCGGGCGAAGTGCAAGCATGGGCCTTCCTTGCGCAGGTCGAAGCCAGCATCGGTAACATGCAACGCGCCGCCCGCGCGCAGGAACGCACGATTGCGCTGCTGGGTGACACCGCGGTTGAGGCAGACTTCGTGCGCCTGCTCGATTTTCTGGTGATCGGGACCCAAGGCTACGTCTCGCCAGAGGCCGAAACCATCGCCGTGCGCATTCTGCAGGGCAATCCACAAAGCACCCCCGCGCTGTATTACGCCGGCTTGCTTTATGCGCAAAACGACCGCCCGGATCGCGCCTTTAACTTCTGGCGCAACGTGGTGGAAAACGGCGACAAGGACACGATGTACTGGACCTTCGCTGCGGATCAGATTTCAGACATTGCTCGACAAATCGGTATGGATTACGCCCTACCCGAGCAACGCGGCCCGTCCAACGCGGACCTTGAAGCCGCCGAGGACATGACCCCAGAGGACCGCCAGCAAATGATCCAGGGCATGGTCGGCCAATTGGCAGACCGCCTTGCGGCTGAGGGCGGCCCACCGCAAGATTGGGCGCGCCTGATCTCGTCGCTTGCGATCTTGGGTGAAGATGAAACCGCCCGCACTGTTCTCAATGAAGCGGAAACAATCTTTGGCGCGGACATCCAAGCCGTTCAAATCCTGCGCCGCGCCGCACAAGACGCAGGCCTGATCGAATGATCTTTGAGGACGTCACCGAATTTGCCGAGGCCCTACCCAGCTACGCGCCCCTTGCGGGGCTTGATCTTGGCACCAAGACCATCGGCGTGGCGGTGTCGGATGCAATGCTGACCATCGCATCGCCGCTTGAAACCATCAAACGTAGCAAGTTTCAGGCCGATGCTACGCGCCTGTTCGAAATTACCGCCCATCGCAATATCGCGGGCATCGTCTTAGGTCTGCCACGCAATATGGACGGCTCTGAAGGCCCACGCGCACAATCCACCCGTGCGTTTGCACGCAACCTCACCAACCTCACCGACCTGCCGATCACCTATTGGGATGAACGCCTGTCCACCGTGGCTGCTGATCGCGCCATGCTTGAGGCTGACCTGTCCCGCAAACGCCGCGCCGAACGCATCGACAACGTCGCCGCAGGCATCATCCTGCAAGGCCTGCTTGATCGCCTTAGTCATTTGCGCAGTGCATCATGACCGACAACACCGATAACACCGATAACATCTGGAAACGCGGCGAGATCGAAAGCCCCTGCATCAAGATCTGTGTGATCCATCCAGAATCGCGCCTGTGTACTGGCTGTTTGCGCTCGATTGATGAAATCGGTGTGTGGTCGCAACTGTCTGGTGATGCGCGCAAAGCAGTGATGGACGACCTGCCCAACCGCACCAAGCTGATCACAAAACGACGTGGTGGCCGCGCGGCCCGCCTTAAACGCTAGCAGCTGTTTTGAATGACGGATCGAGTTTTTCGACCAAGATGAAGACAAAGCGCAGCACCCGCCCTTCATCTTGGCTAAAAACTCCCCCCGGAGGGTCAGTTAACCAAACAGAACCTTACGCAGCATATTGAGCGCCACCAAAATCAGAAAACACCCGAACACCCGCTTGAGCGGCTTTGGGTCCATCCGGTGCGCTAATGCGGCGCCCCACGGTGCTGTAATCAGCGTCATGCAAACGACCACTCCGAACGCGCCGAAGTTTACGGCCCCAACCGTCAAAGGTGGCGCGACCTCGATATCCGCAAACAAGAACCCGATGACAGCGGGCAGCGCGATAATCACGCCGTAACCTGAAGCCGTAGCAACGGCACGGTGGATCGGAACGCCAAACAGCGTCATCGTCGGAACACCAAAGCTGCCGCCGCCAATGCCCATCAACACAGATAGAAACCCAATAATCGGTGATCCGATTGCGCGAAATGCGCCCTTTGGCATTGCGTTACCTAGCCGCCAGTCCGACTTGCCGAATGCCATGTACAGGCCGATGCAGATCCCCAAGCCGCCAAACAACGCTTGCAATATAACAGATCGCAGTTGCGTCGCTACGGCCACGCCGATGATCGCGCCAATCACAATGCCCAGGCCCCAACCGCGCAGAATATCCCATTCCACAGCGCCCTTTTTATTGTGCGAATTCAGTGATCTGAGCGAGGTAACGATGATTGTCGCCAATGACGTTGCCAAACAGATCTGCATCAATTGCGGGCTGTCATAGCCAAGCGCGGAAAACGCGTAAAAGAACGCGGGGACAAGAACAATACCGCCGCCAACGCCCAGCAAACCGGCCAAAACGCCAGCAAACGCGCCAATCACCATCAACAATCCGACAAGCGGTAAAAGAACAGACATTTCAAGCATCAAGCGCTCCAGAATTTTTCGCCAACATCGCGCAAGTGGGCGGCGGCGGCAACCCTTAGGCGGCGGTGCGTTCCATCGACGCCAAGGCGTCTTCGATCACCGACCAACCTGCGCCGTCTCGGTGTGCGTTTTCGGACAAGTAGCGCCGCCATTGGCGTGCGCCCGGACGTCCCGCAAACAGGCCCAACATTGGCCGTGCGACGGGCATTAACTTACCGCCGCCACGGGTGGTGTCCGCCATATGCGCGTCAATATAGTCGCGCATCTGCAGGACAACATCCACAGGGTCCGGCCCCATGTCGTCGCCCCAGATCACCGCGTCAGCAGCTTGTAAAATATCGGTCGGATTGTGGTAAGCCGCGCGCCCGATCATCACCCCATCAAGACCTGCATCCAGCAGTTCCTTGGCGTGTTTCAGGCTCGCAACACCGCCATTGATAGAAATATGCAGGTTCGGGAACAGCCCCTTCATGCGGTGCACCAGATCATAATCCAGCGGTGGCACGTCGCGGTTTTCCTTTGGGGACAGCCCTTGCAGCCACGCCTTGCGCGCATGGATCGTGACACGTGTAACGCCCGCGCCAACAATACGCGCCAGAAACTCGGGCAGAACGTCTTCTGGGTCTTGATCATCCACCCCAATGCGGCATTTCACAGTCACTTCAGCGGGTTGCACAGCAATCATCGCGGCACAACACTCAGCCACCAGCGCAGGCTGCTTCATCAGCACAGCGCCAAATGCCCCCGACTGAACCCGATCCGACGGGCATCCACAGTTGAGGTTGATCTCGGGGTAGCCCGCATCGGCACCCATTACGGC
>JAHBAO020000191.1 GCA_018500065.2 Octadecabacter sp.
CATCTTCTCACCGTCCTCAAGGAAGCGCGCGGCGTCCTTAACGATCTGTGCATCCAATGTATCCGGCACCGCATTGCGCGGCTTGTTGCGGTCGTAAACGATCTCCTTGGCACCATCGACCGTGATCAACAGCGGGTTCAAATCAAGGTCATCCAAATGCGCGGACCCACGGCTCACCTGTGCCAAAAGATCAGCACGTCCGATAATATCGTCCAATGATTTCGCACCGATCTCGGCCAAAATTTCACGCACTTCCGTGGCGTAGAAGGTGATCAGGTTCACAACCTTATCGGCATTGCCGGTGAACTTGTCACGCAGCGCTTCGTCCTGTGTGCACACACCCACAGGGCACGTATTGGACTGGCACTGGCGCACCATAATACAGCCCATCGCAATCAGCGCAGCGGTACCGATACCGTATTCCTCGGCACCCAGCATCGCAGCCATGACAATGTCACGACCCGTGCGCAAACCACCGTCCGTGCGCAGTGTCACCCGTTCGCGCAGGTTGTTCATCGCCAACACTTGATGCGCTTCTGTCAGGCCCATCTCCCACGGCAGACCCGCGTACTTGATGGATGTCGCAGGGGACGCACCCGTGCCGCCGTTGTGCCCTGAAATCAGGATCACATCGGCCTTGGCCTTGGCGACACCAGCCGCAATCGTGCCAACGCCGCTGGACGCCACCAGTTTCACAGTCACCTTACACCGCGGGTTAATCTGCTTGAGGTCATAAATCAGCTGCGCCAAATCCTCGATGGAATAGATATCGTGGTGCGGCGGCGGTGAAATCAATGTCACGCCCTTGGTCGAATGACGCAGACGCGCGATCAGGTCCGTCACCTTCATACCGGGCAGCTGGCCACCCTCACCTGGCTTTGCACCCTGCGCGACTTTGATCTCGAGTTCTTCGCACTGGTTCAGGTACTCGGCAGTCACACCAAAACGACCAGACGCCACCTGCTTGATCTTCGCAGATGGGTTGTCGCCGTTGGCCTCCGGCACAAAGTGCGCCGGATCTTCTCCGCCCTCGCCAGAGTCAGACTTTGCACCAATGCGGTTCATCGCCACGTTAAGCGTCTTGTGCGCCTCAGGCGACAACGCGCCCAAAGACATCCCCGGCGTCACGAACCGCTTGCGGATGCTTGTGATGCTTTCGACCTCTTCAATCGGGATCGACTTGCCCATTGGCTTTACCGCCAGCAAGTCACGCAAATGAATCGGCGGGTTCGCCTGCATCGCGCTCGAATACTGCTTCCACAACTCATAAGACGCGCGGTTACAGGCCTGCTGCAACAGGTGCATCGTCTGCGCTTCCCATGCGTGCTTTTCTCCGGACCGGCGCGCTTTGTAGAAACCACCAATCGGCAGAACGTCCGTAGCGCCAAGCCAACCCGCTTGATGAACACATTCGATCTTGCGCTGAATACCAGACACACCGATGCCCGAAATCCGGCTTTGCATGCCCGGGAAGTATTCCGCAACCATCGCACGGGACAGGCCCACGGCTTCGAAGTTCAGACCACCGCGATAAGAAGAAATCACCGAAATCCCCATCTTTGCCATGATCTTCAAAAGACCTTGGTCAATCGCAGTTCGATACCGCGCGACCGCTTGGGTCAGCGTACAGTCCAACAAGCCGCGCTCGATCCGGTCATCAAGGGAATCCTCGGCCAGGTAGGCGTTCACAACAGTCGCACCACAGCCGATCAACACCGCGAAATAATGCGGGTCAATACATTCGGCTGAGCGCACGTTCAGCGACGTAAACGTCCGAAGCCCTTTGCGCGTCAGCCAGCTATGCACTGCAGACGTTGCCAAGATCATCGGCATCGCTACACGGCCGGTCCCCTGATGCTGATCCGTCAATGTCAGATGCCCGGCGCCCGAACGAACAGCGTCTTCAGCTTCTGCGCGGATACGTTCCAGCCCAGCGCTCAACGCGCCAGCCCCACCATCCGCAGCAAAGGTACAATCAATCTCAACACAAGACGCGTTGAACTTCGTCTGCAAGGCATCCCACTGGGCATTGCCCACAAACGGGGAATCCAGAACCAGAATTTCAGTCTGGCTGGAATCCTCATCCAACACGTTCTTCAAGTTCCCGAAGCGCGTCTTCAAGCTCATCACGCGGAACTCACGCAGGCTGTCGATTGGCGGGTTAGTAACTTGGCTAAAGTTTTGGCGGAAGAAATGGCTCAATGGGCGGTACTTTTCTGACAACACCGCGCTTGGTGTGTCATCCCCCATAGACGCCAACGCTTCTTTGGCGTCCTCAGCCATCGGCGCCAAAATGTTTTCCAGCTCCTCGATGGTGTAGCCCGCCGCAATCTGCCGCTTGCGCAACTCAGCACCCGCATAAAGCGGTGCTTCTGTGACAGCGCCAAGGTCTTCATCCAGATCATTGATCCTGCTAACCCACTCACCAAACGGCAACGCAGATGCCATTTTGTCCTTCAGCTCAACATCGTGGTAAAGTTCGCCTTTACCCATATGCACGCCGATCATTTGACCCGGCCCAAGCGCACCCTTTTCGATGACGCTGGCCTCATCAATCGGCACCATTCCAGCCTCGGAACCCGCGATCAACAAGCGATCACCCGTCACAACATACCGCATCGGGCGCAGGCCACTGCGGTCAAGACCCGCACAAACCCAGCGACCATCTGTCATCGCGAGGGCAGCAGGACCGTCCCAAGGCTCCATCACGGAGTTGCAGTAGGAATACATATCAC
>JAHBAO020000113.1 GCA_018500065.2 Octadecabacter sp.
ATCGACCATAACCACGTTGTTGCGCACATCTTCAAGAACGGTCGTTGTATGGAGGTGCCCGATGCGGTGCTGGGCCCCCGCGAGAATAATCCGTTCGGGATCGAACAGGTTGATAAGGTTGGACAGCCCGAGGCCAAACATCTGTCCGGCCTCTTCAAGAAGCGTGGCGGCCTTTGTATTTCCGTCTGCGGCGTTTTGGACTAACGCTCGGACAGTTGGGAAGGTGCCAGATGTTGAGACGTCCGCGGCGCGGCGCAACAGACCGTAGCTTCCGACATAGGCTTCCAGACATCCGTGTTGGCCACACTGACATGTCGCACCGTTCAGCGCGACTTTGATGTGGCCGAATTCGGCGCCGCATCCGCGCTCACCCCGATAGAGATGCCCATCAAGAACAATACCAAGCCCAACGCCATGTTCCACCGTCACAACAAGGAAATTCCTCAGCCCTTTGGCTTCGCCAAACAATTGTTCGGCCTTGGCGACAAGGTTGGCATCATTGTCCACGAAAGCAGGGCATGGAAGATGTTTAACAAACAACGGCCCCATGTCGACATTGCGGCGCGTCAAGGAAGACGACCAGTGGACAAACCTGCTTTCGGCTTCGATCTGTCCGGCAAGTCCGATTGTGACACCTGCCAGATTTTCGAGAGTGCTGCCGAGCTCGGCGTAAGCCGCCGCCAAGGCGTCACGGATCGCTAAGACGAGGGCCTCTGGTTCCATTTGCGGCTGCGCCAAGGGCACTTCGAACCGCGTGACTTCTGTTCCATCGAAATCGAGGACCAGGATGGACATCGTATCCCGACCGACTTTGATGCCTGTAATGTGGAAATCACCCTTCGCGAGCCGCAGCGCCACGCGAGGGCGACCACGCTTTACAGAGTCCGGAGCATCTGTCGCGGTGACCTCTTCAATAAGCCCGCCCGCTATCAGGCTGGAGGTCACAAATGTCACTGTCGCAGGGCTTAGTCGCAGTGCCGCGGAAATATCCGTGCGCGAGGCGGTTCCGGACGTGCGGATACAATTCAAGACGCGTAGTCGAGTCGCAGCGCGGGCATCCATTACCGTTATTTTATTAGTGTGATGCGGCCTGTTCGCGCCCGATTCTCTTTTCATTTCTTAATCCTATACCCAAGCAGGGCGTGGCAGCGAATATTTTTTTTGCCAAGTAAAAAAAATATGATACCAAAGTTGCAGGCTCTTCGATTCGCTAACATGGGCCACTTATGGGAGGAAACTATGAAATACATTTTTGGTATGTCCGCTGCTGCGGTCTTAATGGGATCCGTCGCGTTCGCCGACGGCCACGGTGTGACGGTCGGCGTAAGCTGGTCCAATTTTCAAGAAGAACGCTGGAAAACTGATGAAGCGGCCATCGTCGCTGCTTTGGAAGCGGCTGGGGCGACCTATGTGTCTGCGGATGCGCAGTCTTCGTCGTCCAAGCAGTTGTCTGATGTCGAAAGCCTGATCGCGCAGGGTGTCGATGCCCTGATTATTCTGGCGCAAGATGCGCAGGCGATTGGTCCGGCTGTACAGGCTGCTGCAGACGAAGGCATTCCTGTTGTCGCTTATGACCGTCTGATCGAAGATGACCGCGCGTTCTATCTGACATTCGACAACGTCGAAGTCGGCCGCATGCAGGCGCGCGCTGTTTTCGCCGCTCAGCCGTCTGGCAACTACGTTATGATCAAGGGTTCGCCTACCGATCCGAACGCAGATTTCCTGCGTGGTGGTCAGCAAGAGGTCATCGATGCTGCTGTCGAAGCCGGTGACATCACGATCGTTGCCGAAGCCTACACGGACGGCTGGTTGCCTGCGAACGCGCAGCGTAACATGGAGCAAATCCTGACAGCTGCCGACAACGACGTTGATGCTGTGATTGCGTCCAACGACGGCACCGCTGGTGGTGTTGTGGCTGCGCTGACGGCGCAGGGCATGGAAGGCATTCCTGTTTCTGGTCAGGATGGCGATCACGCAGCGCTGAACCGCGTTGCACTGGGCACGCAGACCGTTTCCGTCTGGAAAGACGCACGTGATCTGGGCACCGCTGCTGGTGAAATCGCTGTGGCATTGGCCAGCGGTGAAGAGGCCGGCGACAGCGCGGAGTGGACGTCCCCAGGTGGTACAACCATGACGGCCCGTTTCCTTGAGCCGGTTCCGGTGACTGCGGACAACCTGACTGTGGTTGTCGATGCAGGCTGGATCACACAAGAGGCTCTGTGCCAGGGCGTGACCGACGGTCCCGCACCTTGTAACTAAATCTCCCTGTGGCCCCGGCAGTAATGTCGGGGCTGCGCTTTTTTTCGCGCTTGTTGAAAAGGTCTAACATGGCTGACATGACAAATGCGCCAATCCCCAAACAAGACAAAGGTAACCTGCTCCAGAAACTGGAACTGGATATGCGTCTTTTGGGTATGATCGGTGCTCTCTTCATTCTTTGCCTTGGGTTTAGCTGGTTTACGGACGGCCGATTCCTGACGCCCCGCAATATTTTTAATCTGACGATCCAGACCGTCTCTGTGGCGATCATGGCGTGTGGCATGGTCTTTGTGATCGTCAATCGCCACATTGACCTGAGTGTCGGTGCCTTGTTGGCGACGACGTCTGCCGTGATGGCGATGATGCAAACGCAAATCCTACCCGAGATTTTTGGCCTTGGTCACCCGTTGATCTGGGTCCTGGCGATCCTCACCGGGCTGCTGGTTGGCACGCTTATCGGCGCGTTTCAGGGTTGGTTGATCGGGTATATGACCATTCCCGCCTTTATCGTCACCTTGGGCGGCTTCCTTGTTTGGCGCAATGTGGCCTGGTATCTGACCAGTGGCCAAACGATCGGGCCGCTTGACCGGACCTTCCTGATCTTTGGCGGCACGAACGGTACCCTTGGCACCACCTGGAGCTGGGTCTGCGCGGCCGTCGCGATCGTAGCCGCAATCTGGGCCATGTGGAATGCGCGTCGCGCCAAGTCGGCGCATGGTTTCCCGGTTAAACCAATGTGGTCGGAACTCACACTGTACGGGATCATCATCGCGTCTATCGTCAGCTTCATTGCCGTTCTCAATTCCTACCTTATTCCTGAACGCCGCCTTGCACGGATGTTTGAGGAACGCGGTGAGGTGATGCCGGAAGGGCTGACAGTTGGATACGGGCTGCCGATTTCGGTTCTCATTCTTATTCTGGTCGCCGTCACACTGAGCATTGTCGCCAAGCGGACGCGGTTCGGACGCTACATTTTCGC
>JAHBAO020000016.1 GCA_018500065.2 Octadecabacter sp.
CGCGACCCAAGATTTGAACAAGGAGCTGTCCGATAAGGGGTTCCTAGTTACGTCTTCCGCTGATCTGATCAACTGGGCCCGTACGGGTTCGCTGCACTGGATGACCTTCGGGTTGGCCTGTTGCGCGGTTGAAATGATGCACACCTCCATGCCGCGCTATGATGCTGAACGCTTCGGCATCGCACCCCGTGCCTCCCCACGTCAGTCCGATGTGATGATCGTTGCGGGCACGCTGACCAACAAAATGGCCCCAGCGCTGCGCAAGGTTTATGACCAAATGCCAGAGCCGCGCTATGTGATCTCAATGGGGTCCTGCGCGAACGGTGGCGGCTACTACCACTACAGCTATTCCGTTGTGCGTGGCTGTGACCGGATTGTTCCGGTGGACATCTATGTTCCGGGTTGCCCGCCCACAGCAGAAGCCCTGCTGTATGGCATCCTGCAATTGCAACGCAAAATGCGCCGCACCGGCACAATCGTAAGGTAATCCCTATGTCTGAAGCGCTGAACGAACTTGGCCAACACATTGAACTCAAGCGCCCTGATTGTGTGCTGTCTTGGGATGTCACCGGTGGTGAGCTGACGGTTGATGTCGCCCCTGCGAACATCGCGGGGTTCGTGGAATTCCTAAAGGTCGATAACACCTGCAAGTTTAGCTCTCTGGTGGATATTACGGCGGTGGATTACCCCGGTCGCGCCCAGCGTTTCGACGTGATTTACCATTTCCTGTCCATGTATCAGAACCACCGCATTCGTTTGCGCGTGAAAGCCCGCGAAGACGAGATGGTACATTCCATTATGGACGTGCACCCGTCCGCCAACTGGTTTGAACGCGAAGTGTTCGACATGTTCGGCATCATCTTCAAAGGCCACCCAGACCTGCGCCGTATCCTGACGGACTACGGTTTTCGCGGCTATCCTTTGCGCAAGGATTTCCCGACGACAGGCTATACCGAGGTTCGCTACGACGAAGTGCAAAAGCGCGTTGTCTACGAACCCGTGTCGCTGGTGCAAGAATACCGCCAGTTCGATTTCATGTCCCCGTGGGAAGGGGCCGAATACATCCTTCCGGGTGATGAAAAGACGAAGGAGGAGGCGAAATGATGGACGGCACCAAAAACTTCGATGGCGCCCTCACAGGCGAACAGCAGATCCGCAATTTCAACATCAACTTCGGCCCGCAGCACCCTGCGGCGCACGGGGTGCTTCGTCTGGTCCTCGAACTAGACGGCGAGATCGTGGAACGCTGCGATCCACACATCGGCCTGCTGCACCGTGGCACCGAAAAGCTGATGGAAAGCCGCACGTATCTGCAGAACTTGCCGTATTTTGACCGCCTCGATTACGTGGCGCCAATGAACCAAGAACATGCTTGGTGTTTGGCGATTGAACAGCTGACAGGCACCGAAGTGCCACGCCGTGCGTCCTTGATCCGCGTGCTGTATTCCGAAATTGGCCGCGTGCTGAACCACCTGATGAACGTTTGTACCCAGGCGATGGACGTTGGCGCGTTGACCCCGATTTCGTGGGGCTTTGAAGAGCGCGAAAAGCTGATGGTGTTTTATGAGCGTGCTTGCGGCGCACGTCTTCACGCCGCCTATTTCCGCCCCGGCGGTGTGCATCAAGACCTGCCGGATCAGCTGCTGGAAGACATCGACACATGGGCCGTTGAATTCCCGCAGATCATTGATGACCTTGATGGCCTGCTGACCGAAAACCGCATTTTCAAACAGCGCAACGTTGATATCGGGATCATTACCGAAAAAGACGCGCAAGACTGGGGTTTCTCTGGTGTGATGGTGCGCGGCTCGGGCATGGCATGGGATTTGCGCCGCGCGCAGCCTTATGAGTGCTACGACGAATTTGAATTCCAGATTCCTGTCGGTAAGAACGGTGATTGTTTTGACCGCTACCTGTGCCGCATGGAAGAAATGCGTCAGTCCACATCCATCATCCGCCAAGCGATCGAAAAGCTGCGTGTTGAAAAGGGTGATATCATGGCACGGGGCAAAATGACGCCACCTGCACGCGCCGAGATGAAGACCTCGATGGAAGCGCTGATCCACCACTTCAAACTTTATACCGAAGGTTTCCACGTGCCTGCGGGCGAAACATACGCCTGCGTCGAAGCGCCCAAGGGCGAGTTCGGTGTGTTCTTGGTGGCAGACGGGTCCAACAAACCCTACCGCGCTAAAATTCGCGCACCGGGGTATCTGCACCTTCAGGCGATGGATTTCGTCGCAAGCAAACACCAGCTTGCAGACGTTGCCGCGATCATCGGTTCGCTTGATGTCGTGTTCGGGGAGATTGATCGTTGATCAACAGCGTTGGCCTTCCTGGACTTATACTGATGACGGTGCCGGGTGGTTTCATTCCGGGGGCGATGTTTGTTGGTGTAACGCTGGCTGCTGTCGCAGGCGGGATCAACTGATGCGCATAGCTGTTTTCGCCCTTACTCTAATCGCCGCGCCTGCGATTGCGCAGGACGCTGACGAAGCCTCTGTTGCGGCAATGACCGCCGCAATTCTGGATGCGGGTTGCCTTGTCACCGCTGAGAATGGCGATGCGGTTTTGGAAGCCTCGGGCCTGACTGAAGAAGAAACCATGTCTGTGATCGCGACCATGTACGCCGCAGGTTCTGTGGCTTTGGAAGCAGACGGAACCATGAAACTTATCAATGAGGCGTGTGAGTGAAACATGCCGTGTTCATCCTTGCGGGCGCGTTGCTCGCTGGCTGTGATGGCCTTGACGGGCAGACTTTGCCCGACGGGGTGACGGCAGCGGATGTCGCGCTTTTCAGAACGGCTGTCGCGGACGCGGGGTGTCGCATCACCGCGGATGCGCAAGCGGCCCCCGTTAAAGCCCAAACAGGGTTCAGCGCAGACAAACTTCGATCTATTACACAATACCTTAGGCTGAATGGCGAAACCGACGTGGGTGCCATTGGCTTTAAACTGACATCAGGACCTTGTGCCAATGCTTAGACGCCTCCACCTAGACCAACCTGCCAGCTTTGCTTTCACGCCGGATAACCTTGCGTGGGCGCAGGCCCAGATCACGAAGTATCCCGAAGGCCGTCAGGCTTCCGCGATCATTCCATTGCTGTGGCGCGCGCAGGAACAAGAGGGTTGGTTGACCCGCAAAGCGATTGAAACAGTCGCTGAAATGCTGGGCCTTGCCTATATGCGCGCGCTTGAAGTGGCGTCGTTCTATTTCATGTTCCAGTTGCAGCCTGTTGGCACGGTTGCCCACATTCAGGTGTGTGGCACGACGTCTTGCATGATTTGCGGCGCAGAAGACTTGGTGGCTGTGTGCAAAGAAAAGATCGCGTCTGAGCCCCATGAAGTGTCTGCCGATGGCAAGTTTTCATGGGAAGAGGTCGAGTGCCTAGGATCGTGTTCCAACGCGCCAATGGCCCAGATCGGCAAAGATTATTACGAAGACCTGACCGCCGCCAAAATGGGTGAGCTGATTGACGCCCTTGGACGTGGCGAAGTGCCACTGCCCGGCCCACAAAATGGCCGCTACGCTGCTGAGCCTTTGAAAGGGTTGACCACGCTAACCGAAATGGACAGCGGCAAGCACCAGTTCAACGCGTCGGTTCAATTGGCCCATGATATTGGCGACACCGTTAAACGCATTGATGGCACCGAAGTTCCGCTGCTTGCGCCGTGGCAAGGGTCTGGCAAGGCGGCTAAGAAGCCTGCTGCCAAAAAGCCTGCTGCTCCGAAAGCCGCGGCAAAGAAAGCGCCGGCCAAAGCGTCCAAACCAGCCGCGAAAACAACTAAACCCGTCGCCAAAGCCGCGCCTGTTGCGAAAGCTGCGTCAGGTGCTGTGGCTGAAGCGAAGCCACGCACCATGTCAGCGCCGCGCAAATCCGGTGCTGATGATCTGAAATTGATCAGCGGTGTTGGCCCGAAACTCGAAGGGGTTCTGAACGAAATGGGCTTCTGGCACTTTGATCAAATCTCGAAGTGGGGCGCGGGCGAAATCGCTTGGGTCGACAGCCGATTGAAGTTCAAAGGCCGCATTGAGCGTGATGGTTGGATCGCGCAGGCGACCAAACTTGCTGCTGAAAAGTAGAAAACCCGTCCAATACACACGAATTAGTCGAAAAGAGCCGCTCAAATACCACATTTGGGCGGTTTTTCGTGGTTTCCCCCCTTATCAAGTGTGGTCACCGCGTCTAAGGTCTGCGCAATAATGACGCAGGGCTGGGAAAAGCTGTGTTTGTAACAAAAAGGGTTAAGAAATGAATACGTCTTCTAACAAGATGGGCATTCTCGCAATTGCTGCACTATTCGGTATCGTTGCGCTGATCGTGGCTTACGCGGTTTTGCACTTCGCGGGCTTCACGTCTTTTATCATCGGTTTGATCGTCGCGATCATCACGTGGATCGTGCTTTGGCTCGGTTGGGGAAAAACGGATGACAGCACAAGCATGAGCGGTGACACATCAACATCCGGCAATACATCCGCGGCGGCGGGTGCTGCAACGGCGGCTACTGCGACAGCGGCTGGGCTTGTTGGATCTGCGGCGGGCGCGACGACCAAAGCAGCAACTGCCACAGCTGACGCAGCAAAATCTGGTGCGTCGACTGCAGCGAAAGGCGCAACAGGCGCTCCCGCCACAGCAACGAAAGCCACGAAGTCAGCGGCGAAATCCACAGCGGGCGCTACGAAAACAGCGGCCAAGTCTGCAACCGGTGCCGCTAAGACTGCAGCCAAATCCGCTAAAGGAACTGCAAAGTCCGCCGCGAAAAC
>JAHBAO020000236.1 GCA_018500065.2 Octadecabacter sp.
CGTTGCTGCAAGGGGTGCCCTACATTCAGTTCATGGGGTTCAAATTTGATCGGCGCGGTGACGAGCTGACAGGGATCATGCCCTACAGCGACATGCTTATTGGCAATCCAATGTTGCCCGCAATTCACGGCGGCGCAACTGCTGCCTTCCTCGAAACCACCGCAATCATCGAACTCAGCTGGGCGATGATGTGGGGCCGCATGGAAGCTGGCGAAGATGCCTCGCCTGAGGCGGGCGACAAGGCCGCCAAGCTACGCCTGCCCAAGACCATCGATTTCACCGTGGATTATTTGCGCACAGGTCTGCCCCGCGATGCATACGCCCGCGCCACCATCAACCGCTCGGGGCGTCGCTATGCCTCGGTGCATGTGGAAGCATGGCAAGACAACCGCGCACGGCTGTTTGCACAAGCAACAGGGCATTTCCTGATGCCCGCCAAAGATGGTTGACCTAACCCACCGCCGCATTCTGCATATCGCAGTGCCGGTGGTGCTGGCCAATGTCACAATCCCGATTCTAGGACTGGTGGACACAGGTGTCATTGGGCAGCTCGGTGAAGCCGCCCCGATTGGCGCGGTCGGCATCGGTGCAATCATCCTTACGGCGCTATATTGGATATTCGGGTTCCTGCGGATGGGGACCACAGGGTTTGCAGCACAGGCGATCGGGGCAGGGGATCGCGCCGAACACGCGGCTATCCTGATCCGCGCGCTGGGCATCGCGGCGCTGGGTGGTCTCACGATCATAATCCTGCAACGCCCGCTGTTCGCCGCTGGTTTCTGGATGTCGCCCGCGAGCGTTGAGGTTGAGACCCTCGCGCGCAGCTATATGTCCATCCGCGTGTGGTCAGCCCCGTTCCTAATTTCGACCTTTGCGATCACAGGCTGGCTTGTGGCCGCGGAACGCACAGGCGATATTCTGGTGATCCAATTGGTAATGAACGGCCTCAACATCAGCCTCGATTTACTGTTCGTGCCAGTGTTTGGATGGGGTGTGCAGGGTGTGGCCGCCGCCACTGTTATCGCTGAAATCTCAGGCTGCTTCCTTGGGTTCTGGTATTGCCGCGCGGCATTCAGCGCCTCTCCATGGAAAGACCGCGCACGCCTGTTTGACCCTGCGAAACTTAAACGCTTCGCCTCCGTGAACGCAGACATCCTCGTGCGCTCGCTTTTGTTGCAAGCGATCTTCATGTCATTCCTGTTTTTCGGCGCACGTTACGGCGACACGCGTTTAGCCGCCAATCACATCCTGGTGCAGTTCCTCTCAATTACGGCCTACGCGATGGACGGGTTCGCCTTTGCCGCTGAATCCTTCGTTGGTCAAGCGCTGGGCGCACGCAACCGCGCCGCGTTCCGGCGGTCTGCAATAATGGTGTCCAAATGGTGCTTTGGCACAGGCGCGCTGCTCTCATTGACCTTCATGCTGGCAGGTGGGCTGATCATTGATGCCATGACCACCGCGCCCGGTGTGCGCATTGCCGCCCGCGACTACCTGATCTACATGGCGCTCACGCCACTCATATCAGCTGCGCCGTTCATGCTGGACGGTATCTTCATCGGCGCCACGCGCACCCGTGATATGCGTAATATGATGGCGATCTCAACGGCGATTTACTTCGTAGCCGCTCTATCCCTTATGGCTCTTGCTGCAAACCACGGCCTCTGGATCGCTCTGCTGCTCAGCTTTGCAGCACGCGGCGCGACATTGGCGTGGAAATACCCCGCACTCGAACGCTCGGTCTCTTAACGCTTCTTTTGTTCTTAAGTACCTCGGGGTTTGGGGCAGCGCCCCAACTACAAAATGTCCAAGACCGCTTCCGGTGGCCGCCCAAGTGCTGCTTTGCCATTGCTGATCACAATAGGGCGCTCAATCAGGATCGGGTGCGCAACCATCGCTGCAATCAACTCTGCCTCGCTTGCATCCCGCAAGCCCAGCTCGCGAAACAGCTTCTCGCCTTTGCGCATCATCGCGCCCGCCGTGACGCCAAGCGCGTTGCGCACGGCGACGATTTCCGCCTCACTCGGCGCATCTGCCAAGTACAATCGCACGGCGGGTTGGTGACCGTTTTCTTGTAGCAATGCCAAGGTCTGGCGCGACTTGGTGCAGCGCGGGTTGTGCCAGATCGTAAGTTGAGTTGGCATCATAGCCAATCCTCCTTCGCAGTGCCGACGGCATCGGCAACGTTCGCAAACCCGTCCCGCGCCAGCAAGTCATCCAAACCCTGCGCAACTTCGCCAGCCAAAGAAATGCCGCCATAAACCAATGCCGTGTAGAACTGCACGGCAGAGGCACCGGCGCGAATTTTGGCGTAGGCTTGCTCGGCGGACCCAATACCGCCGACACCGATCAGCGGCACATCAGTTAGGGTCGACAGTTTGGCGAGAATGCGGGTCGATTTCTCAAACAGCGGCTGGCCAGACAAACCGCCAGCTTCGCTTCTGTGAACGCTGGTTAGGCCGTCGCGCGAAAGGGTCGTGTTGGTGGTGATAACGGCAGAAATGCCAGAGGTGCCGACCACATCGGCCACGTCTTGCAGGTCGTTGTCCGTCAGGTCCGGTGCGATTTTCAGGAACACCGGAATGCCCGCGACGTTCGCGTCCATCACGCCGCCAAGCAATGCCGCCAGCGCGTCCTTGCCTTGCAAGTCGCGCAACTTTTCTGTGTTCGGGGATGAAACGTTCACGGTGGCGAAATCCACATGGGCGCCGCAATGGGCCAGAACGCGCGCGAAATCCGAGGCGCGGTCATCGCTGGTTTTGTTCGCCCCAAGGTTCAGGCCCACGATCCGCCCCTTCGGGCGACCCGCAAGCCGCCTTGCAATCGGTTCCATACCTTCATTGTTAAACCCGAAGCGGTTAATCGCCGCTTCGTCTTGCGTCAGGCGGAACAGGCGGGGGCGGGGGTTCCCCTCCTGCGGGAGGGGGGTCGCCGCCCCAACTTCAAGAAATCCGAAACCAGTCCGCCCAAGGGCCGCCAGCGCGGTCGCATTCTTGTCAAATCCGGCTGCCAGCCCGACAGGGTTTGGCAGATCAAGCCCAGCCAGCGTGCAGTGCAAACGTTCAGACGTCACCGCGCCACTGCTTGGGCCAAGCCCCGTGTTCAGTGCCTTCAAAGCAAGCCCATGAGCGGTTTCAGGATCGAACGCGCGCAGGGCACGCAGACCAATTGTTTCAAGCAGCTTCATGAGAAATCCAGAACGTGGCGACCATCCTTGAGTGGTATTGGACGCGCCCAGACAACCTCGCTGCGCAGCATCGCGCGGTTGTAGATATGGGGAAACTCAGCGCCACCGCGCGACACTTCCCAGACCAGATCATCCCTGTAAGTGTCCGCGTCGAGTGCTGCGAGCATCAACCCGTCGACCCCCGCGAAATGTTTGTCAGCCGTTTCTTGCGCCTGCTCAGCGGTTGAGGTGTGGATATAACCGTCGGCCAGATCAATCGGCGCACCCGCAAAAGTGCCTGTCGTGTCTAACGCGGTCCATTGTTCAGCGGTGAGGATTTTGTAAATTTTCATGTCGATGAAGTGCCCCCGCAGTCGCCAAAGGTCAAGTGTCACGCACCCGTCGCAAAGCGGCGTTACGCCATCTTTGTTGCATGGGCTTTGACTCTTTGACCCGACTCAACCCAAGCTGGCAGCAGAAAAAACCAATGGGGGCTATTATGCTTACGCGACTTCTTACAACGTCTACTGCGATTACGATGATCGCAGGCATGGCGGCGGCGGATTACACGCTGACGATCCTGCACACCAATGATTTCCACGCGCGCTTTGAGCCGATTTCGAAATACGATTCCGGATGTTCTGCGGAAGACAACGAGGCTGGTGAGTGTTTTGGCGGCACGGCACGCCTTATTACGGCCGTAGCCGAGGCACGTGCGCGCACCAACAATTCCATTCTTGTGGATGGCGGCGACCAGTTTCAGGGCACGCTGTTTTACACATACTACAAAGGCGCGCTGGCGGCTGAGTTCATGAACCAGCTTGGCTATGATGGCATGACAGTGGGCAACCACGAATTCGACGATGGTCCAGAAGTGCTGCGCGGGTTTGTCGACACGGTGAATTTCCCAGTGTTGATGTCCAATGCGGATATTTCTGGCGAGGCTTTGCTGTCTGGTGCGATTGAAAAATCCACAATCATTGAACGCGGTGGCGAACGCATCGGTCTGATCGGACTGACACCGCAGAACACCGATGAACTCGCAAGCCCCGGCCCGAACGTGATCTTCACAGCCCCTGCCGACGCAGTTCAGGCTGAAGTGGATCGCCTCGAAGCGGAAGGTGTGAACAAAATCATCGTGCTGTCCCACTCTGGCTACAACGTTGATATCGCGGTGGCTGAGGCCACAACGGGCGTTGACGTGATCGTTGGCGGTCACTCCAACACCTATCTGGGTGATGACGAAGATGCAGCGGGTCTTTATCCGACAATGGTTGGTGATACGGCAATTGTTCAGGCCTATGCCTACGGGAAATTCCTTGGCGAGCTGAACGTCACGTTCGACGACGAAGGTGTAATCACCGAAGCAGCAGGTGAGGCGATTATCATTGATGGCACAGTGGCCGAAGACGAAGCCGCCGTTGCGCGCATTGCTGAACTTGCCGTGCCACTCGATGAAATCCGCAACCGCGTTGTGGCGGAAACTGCCGATGTACTGACCGGTGATCGTGCTGTGTGTCGCCAGATGGAATGTGACATGGGCAACCTGATTGCGGATGCGATGTTGGCCCGCGTGGCCGATCAAGGCATCGACATCGCGCTGCAAAACTCTGGCGGTATCCGCGCGGATATCGACGCGGGCGAAGTGACGATGGGCGAAGTGCTGACGGTGCTGCCGTTCCAGAACACGCTGTCGACGTTCCAGATTTCTGGTGAGACGCTTTTGGCGGCGTTGGAAAATGCGGTATCCCAGCACGAAGACGGCTCTGGTCGGTTCTTGCAGGTAGCGGGCATGACATTCACCGTTGATTTGAGCATGGAAGCGGGCAGCCGCATTTCTGATGTGATGATCGGTGGCGAAGCGCTGGATTTGGGCAAGACATACGGTGCTGTGTCCAACAACTTTGTGCGCAATGGGGGTGACGGGTTCTCGATGTTCACGACGGCTGAAAACGCCTATGACTTCGGGCCTGATCTTGCGGACGTAACTGCGGAATACATTGCTGCGAATGCGCCGTACCAGCCGTATACGGATGGCCGTATCAACATGAAATAAAGGCGTTTAAGCACGCGTTTTGGCCCCGTCGCGCGAACGTGCGGCGGGGTTTTTTGTGGCTGCTGCCGGATTTGAGTTTTTTGACCAAGATGAAGTAAAGCGAAGCCCGCTCTGGGAAAGGTGGGAAAGTGCCGTGATAGTTGCTAAACCATCAGGGTCACGCTGCAATTGGACCCGCCACTGCACCCGATATGCCCTATATGGGCGGGGGTGGTCTGAGTGGCCGGCATCCCGAGAATTCCATGGCACATCGCGCATTGGCGACATGGGTTAACCAAGGCCGAGTGTGCGGTGTTCAGGTTAACCACTTAACAACGGAGCGTTCGCAGGGTGTTGCATCATCCGGGCGCGGCGGGGCAAACTGGGGGCATGTGCGGACGAATGGCCACAACACTTCCCCATGATGCGATGGCGCAAATGTTTGCAGCCGCGCCTGCCAATGATTTGCCCGATGTGCCGGATTTCAATGTCTGCCCGACGGTTCAGGTAGCGGCTGTGACGACTGGCGAAACCGGGCGCAGCTATCGGCCGATGCGCTGGGGCTTTATCCCGCATTGGTATCAAAAGCCCAACGGTGGGCCATTGCTGATCAACGCACGCGCTGAAACGATCGCCGAAAAACCCGCGTTCAGGGCGGCGTGCCGTGAACGGCGCTGCATTATTCCGGCGTCTGGGTTTTACGAATGGACCCGATTGGAGGACGGCACGAAGCTGCCGTGGTACATCCAGCGCAGTGACGCTGCCCCGATTGCGTTTGGCGCGATCTGGCAGGACTGGGGCGATGTGGGTGCGACGGCGGCCATTGTGACCACAGGTGCGAACGCGGCGATGGGCAAGATCCACCACCGCATTCCGGTGATATTGGAGCAGGATCAATGGGCGCTTTGGCTTGGTGAGGCGGGCAAAGGTGCGGCAACGTTGATGCAGGCCACGGGCGAGGACACGCTGCACTTTCACCGTGTCGATCCCGCGGTCAACTCAAACCGTGCATCTGGGCCGGAGTTGATTGATCCGCTGGATGTCTAGGGTTTAGGTGATGACGTCGGGTTTGATCCGACCAATCGTCGCCTTCATATCGCTAATCTCAAACGCCGCATCGCGCACCCGCTGCAAGGCGGTTTGGGTGTCTTGGGTGATGTCGCCGTTCTGCCCAGAATACTGTTCAAGATAAAGGCGCACAGTCGCGCCTTGAGTGCCGGTTCCTGACAGACGGAACACCGCGCGCCCGCCACCTTCAAACGCAATGCGAACGCCTTGATTGTTGCTGACAGAGCCATCGACAGGATCGAGATAGGAGAACTCATCCGCAGAAGTCACGGTTAGGCCCGCGTAGGTTTGGCCAATGACCTGTGCAAAATTTGCGCGCAGGTTTTTCATCAGATCGTTGGCTTTCTCGGTCGCCACGGCCTCATAATCATAGCGAGAATAATAGTCGCGTCCGAAGGTATTCCAGTGGTCGGTGACAATTTCAGAGACAGACTGTTTGCGCACCGCGAGGATGTTGAGCCAGAGCAGAACCGCCCAAAGCCCGTCCTTTTCGCGCACATGGCTTGAACCTGTGCCAGCACTTTCTTCACCACAGATTGTCACCTTCCCCACGTCGAGCAAATTGCCGAAGAATTTCCAGCCGGTTGGCGTTTCAAAGGCTTCGATGCCAAGCTTTTCAGCCACGCGGTCGCTCGCGGCACTGGTCGGCATAGAACGCGCAATCCCCGCAAGACCATCCGCATAAGCGGGGGCCAGGTGGGCGTTGGCCGCAAGAATGGCGAGGCTGTCGGACGGCGTAACATACACGCCGCGCCCGACGATCATATTGCGATCCCCGTCACCATCCGATGCCGCACCTATGTCAGGGGACGCGTCCGACATCATCAAACCCATCAGCGCCTTCGCCCAAATTGGGTTGGGATCAGGGTGGCCTTTGCCGAAGTCTTCGAGCGGTACACCATTGGTGACCGTACCTTTTGGTGCGCCAAGGGTTTCTTCCAGAATGGCTGTGCCGTACGGCCCCGTGACCGCGTGCATCGCGTCAAAGCGCATGGTGA
>JAHBAO020000121.1 GCA_018500065.2 Octadecabacter sp.
CGCCACGACTTGCAGGATTGTGCGCTAAGAGGCGGGCCTCCGTATACCATTTGCTGCTGCACGGCTGCGCCACCGATCTGGGCTAACTCTTGTCGTAATCGTCTAAACGCTGTTTTGCTTTGCGATTGTCACACTTCGAATTTCTTAATGAAATCACGATCCGGCTCGACACCAAGACCCGGGCCATCGGGAATAGTCACGAACCCATCTTGCTCGGCGACTTGGCGCTGGATGTTCAAAGGCTCAGTCAGCAGGTCGTCACGAAAATCGTTGTGAGTTGTATCGAATTCCAACATTGGCTCCCATGGGTGCAGACCTCCGGGCATGGGGGGCATCGCAGCGAGTAGTTGAAGGTTTGCCGCAACGGCGATGGCGGACCCCCAGACATGGTTGATGACAGGCGTGAAATGCGCGTGGCACAGTGCTAGAACCCGCAAATACTCGGTAATGCCGCCGAGGGCGCAAACCTCTGGCTGGGCAATATCCAGCCCGCGATTCTCGAGGATGTTGCGCCAGCCCCAGCGCCCGAATTCGGCTTCTCCCCCCGAGATGTTTACCTTAAGCCCTGCTCGCAATTCCCGGTATCCGTCAAGGTCTTCTGGCGCAACAGGTTCTTCAAACCAATAGGCGCCCATCTCTTCCAAAGCGCGTCCAACATAGAAAGCGTCCGAAGTTGTGTAACAGTGGTTTGCGTCCACCATGAATCGCCCCTTCCCTGCAACGCCCTCAGCGACCGCCGCACATAGCTGCACGTCGGCCTCGGGCCCCAGGCCGGTTTTCATTTTGGTTGCCGTAAAACCCATCTCCAGGATCGCCGCAGATTCGTCTTTAAACCGCGCAACATGATCCTCCACGCTTTCGCGCTTGAGCATCATACCATATCCGTATGCCTGAACTTTTGTGCGGTGCGCCCCACCAATAAGACGATGGATGGGTTGACCCGTCACTTTACCGGCGATGTCCCACAGAGCGATATCAACGCCGGATAGCGACTGCATCGGCATACCCTTTTGTCCGTGATCCCGCATCAGATTGTAGATCTTGTGCCAAATCACATCCCGATCCATCGGATCCATCCCAACCACCATCGGCGCAATGACACCTTCGACAATCCCTTTGTTGGCAACTGCAATCGCTCCGGGGCCAAAACACTCCCCCCAGCCAGTGATCCCTTCGTCGGTCGTCACTTCGACCAGATGACAGGTGCGTTTGGAATAGTATTGCTGCGAATAGCCCAACTCCTCGGGCAAGTCGTATTGCAACACATGGCTTTTGACTTTCGTGATTTTCATTTGCTGCTCCTAGGTTTCTGGACCGAGATTGCTTTCCACGACTTTGAGGACCGCGGCCAAACTCGCGCGGCCTTCCGCCGCTGACACCAAGGGAGCGGCCCCTTTGATGACATCAATGAAATGCTTGAACTGGATGGCGAAGGCATCCGCCCGTTCCACCTTTAGCGTCGCTGAACCAATTTGATTCCACCAGCTGCGTGGACCGTCATAGGTCCAGAGCTGCAGGTCAGGGATCGACAAACCGCTCTGAGTGCCACCGATCGTGTAGCAACTCTGGGGTACATTTGGGTAGATCGGATTTTCGCCAGAGGTCATTTCCCAACTCCATGGGGCGACGACGCTATCAGAAACGGAAAAAGTCCCCAAGGCACCGCTTGCAAACCGCATCATAACAGCGGCTGTGTCCTCAACTTGGCCGCCACGGGCGGCGTTGCTGCGCATCGCCTGCACCTCAACGATTTCGCCACACAGATAACGCAGCAGATCAATATCGTGGATCAGATTGATCATTGTTGGCCCGGCACCGGGACCTTTCCGCCAAGCCGCATCAAAATAGTCGTCCGGCTTGTATAGCCAAAACTGCCCATTCACAGCGACGATGTCGCCCAACATGTTGGCCTCGATCGCCGCCTTCGCCCTCGCGATGATTGGATTATGGCGTCGGTGGTGCCCCACCAATACTGGCACACTCATTCGCTCTGAGGCCGCAACGATCCGATCGGCGTTGCGGAGCGTTTCGGCCATGGGCTTTTCAATAAGCACCGGAATGCCTGCCTCAAGACAAAGGATCGCCTGATCCGCGTGCAAATGGTTCGGGGTCGCAACGACGACGCCGTCTGGACGGATGCTGTTTAAGCAATCTTCGGGGGTCGCAAATAAAGCAACGTCAAAGCCACTCGCGACCGCGACCGCTTCTTTTGATGGATCCACAATCGCGCAGAGCTGTGCCTGCTGGTTAGCCTGCAGGATGTGGCGGCTGCCGATCAAGCCCGCGCCAAAGACGGCTATGTTTGGTTTGCTCATGGATTACCCAAAGATCTTTTTGAAGGTGCCAATGCACTGACGGAACCCCGCCTCAAAGTCGCCGTTGCCCGGATGGTAGACGGATTCAAAACTGACCACATTGTCGTAGTGATCGTCCTTCAGCGCGCGTGCCAATGGGCTAAATTGTTCCGCCAACTGCCCTTTGCCCATCTCGGTCACGGTCAGGGTCGCGCGGGGCGTGTCGACGATCACGTCTTTGATGTGAATATGGCCCAAATAGTCGCCCCGCACTTCTTCATAACCGTTGGGGTACGCACGTTCGTGGCACCAACAGTTGTTTGCAGGGTCCCAGAGTACCCGAAGCACATCTTTGGCGCCAAGATCATCGATCAACTTGCGGGCCGTATAGTTGGAATTGACCATGGTTCCGTTACCAGTCTCGACGACCAATGTGACACCCTCGTTTCGGGCCAAATCAACCGCAGGTGCGATGAGCCGCAGCGTCCTATCCCAAGCACCGTGGGCAACGTTCCATTTCTCGGCACCGCCCTGCCCCCACAGAATCTGTTCCTTCTTGTTGGTCATGATCCGAACCAGAGGACTACCGACAATATGCGCCATTTCGATCACCCGTTTCAGGGCATCCATATGGCGTTCGTGGTCCGCGTCACCCGGTATGTTTGCTGTGGTCAATCCGGCGAAAACATGACGTGACAGACATGAAACGGGCTTACCTCGTTCACGCAAAAGCTGGTCGATCTCGCGGATTTCTTGCGCTGAATGGTCCCCTACCTCTTTATCCCCAACGTACTGCAATTCGGCATGGGTCAAGCCGAATTCATCCATCACATTAACGGCATGGCTGAGGTCGCGGCTGATTCCGTCGCAGATCACCCCTAGTTTCATTTGGATCCATCGCGATGCAATTCGGCACCCACGATCTCTTCCATGACCCTCGTGCACACCCAGTTATCGCCTTCAGGATACTTCGTGCGACCAGCGTGAAATATCTGCATCGCGGCGGCAGCGGTATGTAGCGGGACACCCATTTCTTCGCCTAAGGACATAGAAATGGTGAGGTCCTTGTGCATCGTATGAATACTACTGCCAGTGCCTTCGAACTGGCGGTCGATAATCTTTTCCAGAGCGTTGTTCACGACACCACAGCCCGCTGAGGATGTGGAAAAAACATCAAGCAAGACCTGGCCAGATACGCCGGCTTTTGCCGCCAATGCCGCCGCTTCAAACGTGGCCGAAAACTGTGCTCCGATCAGGGATTGAAGGCAGGCCTTTACGGTTTGCCCATCACCCGGTTTGTCCCCCACGTGATGGATGTTTGCCGACACGGCCTGCATCGCTGGGGCAAACTTTTCCATGACCTCGGCCGGCGCTGCCGCCATCATGGTCAGCGTTCCGTTCTGCGCGCCAGGAAATCCGCCAGAAACCGGCGTGTCGATCAGGTGAATGCCGCTGCCGGCCATTTCGTCTCCGATGGCCCGGGCTTCGACAGGTTTGATGGTCGCTGAAAGGATCACTGCCGACCCTTCCGCCATGTGAGCGCAAAGCCCGTCCGGACCCAAAATGACCGCCCGTGCCTGATCTCCATTCATGACCATAACGAAAACCGCACCACAGGCCGCTGCGAGGTCCGCGAGGGAACCAGACACCTTACCTCCCATTTCACGAAAGGCAGCCACACGAACGGGATCTAGGTCGATTCCGTAGGTCTCTAAACCTGCCTTGATCAGGTTTTTGCCGAGGCCTGACCCCATGTCCCCCAATCCGATTACACCGCATTTCATGTGCTTTCCTTCCCATCAAAGATGATCGCGCCCTTGTGACAGATGACATGTGCTGCAAGGGTATGGCCTGCCTGCAAGGCAGCGTTTGTCCCTTTTCCGTCGATAAAGGCGGACAGGAACGCAGCATTAAAACTGTCGCCCGCCGCAGTTGTATCGATCACCTGATCAGGAAGCTCAGAAGGCTCAAAAACTGACCCGTCGAGGCCGATTGGGCCAACTTCTCCGCGTTTCAGTGCGCCTTGGATCAGTCCGTAACCAGCGAACCGTTTCAGAACTGCCTCAGGGTTGGCATCCCCAAACAGGTTCATTTCGTCATCGACGGAAGGCAATCCAATGTCGCAGGCGCGCCATGCCCGTTCCATTTCTCGTCTGGCCAAATCAGGGTCGTTCCACAAATGCGGGCGGTAATTGCTATCAAAGGCAACGACTCCGCCGTCGTCCCGAAACGCCTTGATCGCCTGAAACAACTTCTCACGGTTCTCTTGACTGAGAATGGCAAGCGATATTCCTGAATAGAAAAGATGCGTCAGGCCGGACAATAGCCGCTCAATCGACGGCAAATCGTCGTCGCCCAGCCGACGGGCCGCCGACTGATCCCGCCAATAGGTGAAACGTCGCTCGCCTTCGTCATTGGTTTCGATTGCATAAAGACCGGGGATCGCCACTGGATGCGTCACGACCCGGCTTGTACCGACATTGTAGGACGCCATGTGACGCAGAATTCGATCTGAGAAACCATCCTTACCTAGCACGGTTATGTATTCAATCCCGCTCCGCTCCCGAGCAAGGTATGCTGCGGTGTTATAGGTATCACCGGCAACACCCAATTGAGCCGCCGTCGTCTGGGAGGGAATGAGCTCGAGCATCACCTCACCCAAACAACCGATTTTAGCCGTTTTAGCGACCATCCTGCCCGTCCAATTCTTCGCTGACCTGATCCCATGCAAACTTCAAATGCTCGCGCAGCGCGGCTTCGGCCTGATCGGGCTGCCTGCGAAGAATAGCATCGAATATCCTCGTGTGTGCTTCGAAGTTGACTTGGTTTCGTGATGGCATGCGCGGCATCTGGCGCCAGTGGACCGACAACCAATCTGTGTAGGCCGCATGGATTGCTGGTAGGATTGGATTCTTTGGAATCTCATAAAGGACTTTGTGGAACCCGATATCGGTCTCGTAAAATCGCACCGAGTCCTCGATCGCTGCGCCGTTTGCGGCAAGTGCCTCTTCCAGCTTTGCGATATCCTCACCGGATGCGTTCAGGGCGGCGTGACGGACAAGGTTCACCTCCATCATGATCCGCATGTCAAAAAGGTTCCTGACGCCGCTTGAATCCCGAAGCAATTGCGACACCACGCTCCCCACAACGTCCAGTGCGGTATCATAACCTGGCTTGACGACAACGGGTCGAAAACGAGGCTGCGCCTTAATGAGTCCCTTGTTGGCGAGAGCAAGTACGGCTTCGCGTACAACCGTTCGGCTTACGCCGTGCTCTTGAACGATTTCCCGCTCCGCCGGAAGAGTCGCCCCAGCTGGCAAGCTACCGTCAAGAATCCTTTGTTCAAAATACTCAACAAGGACATCGGAAGCCCGAGTGGATTTCACATTGGACACTTTTGTCACTTTTTCACCCGTTTCAGGTTGCAGCTGTCACCGACCAAACGGAACGAAGCCAAATTCTAATTAGACCAAATAAGGCATTCTTACCTAAATTTTGCAAGTTGCATTCTGTCTGTGGACGCCATTCAAATTTTTTGTCATACCAAAGAGAGTCGGCTTGAAGTTTGCTTCAGGTCCAAAATCATCGTGGTGGTACAAATGGCGCTTGTCGAAAAAATTGTCGTTCAGGTTTTTGATGTTCCTCTCGAAGAGGTGCTGACGGATGCCAAACATGGGGATCACACTCATTTCGAGCTTGTGACCGCGACGGTGCGACTGTCCGATGGACGTGAAGGAACGGGCTACACCTACACGGGCGGCAAAGGCGGGCGATCAATTGCCGCGATGATCGAGCACGACCTTGCTCCATTCTTGATCGGAAAAGACGCAACCAAGGTCGAGGACCTGTATGAGGCGATGCAATGGCATGTTCATTATGTCGCCCGCGGCGGCATTGCATCCTTTGCCATTTCGGCCGTCGATATTGCGCTGTGGGATATCCGTTGCAAAGCGGCGGGGCAGCCCTTGTGGAAGATGGCCGGCGGGGCGAGTGATCGGTGTCGTGCCTATTGCGGCGGCATTGATCTGAACTTCCCATTGGACAAGCTTATCCGCCAGACGGAAAGTTATCTGGACGCAGGTTTCAATGCGGTGAAGATCAAGGTCGGTCAGCCTGATCTTGCGACGGACCTTGAACGAGCTCGCGCGATCCGAGACGTTTTAGGCCCTGATCGCGGGTTCATGGTTGATGCCAATTACTCAATGACAGTTGAGCAAGCGATTGAGGCCGCGCGGGGCTTTGCTGAATTTAACATACTCTGGTTCGAAGAGCCCATAATTCCTGACGACTACCATGGATTCAAACAGATCGCCGACGCCACTGGGGTTCCGCTGGCGATGGGTGAAAACCTTCACACCATTCATGAATTTGACTACGCATTTCGAGATGCTGGGCTGAGTTTCATTCAGCCTGACGCCTCAAATTGTGGTGGGATCACCGGGTGGCTTGAGGTCGCCAAGCGCGCCCATGCGCACAATATCCCAACCTGTAGCCACGGCATGCAGGAACTTCATGTCAGTCTGGTGTCCTCCCAGCCCAACGCGGGGTGGCTCGAAGTTCACAGTTTCCCGATTGATCGATACACAACGCGTCCATTGAAAGTCGAGAACCACCTTGCCGTCGCGCCAACTGAGCCTGGCATCGGGGTGACTTTCGATTGGGACAAACTCCATGCAGCACATGCGTCGATGACGCGCTAAGTAAAGGTGACCCCATGACCGAGACAATCAACGCAGCTTTTTATCGTGGCGACCGTAGCTTCGTGGTGGAAACGACGCAGACCCAAGCGCCCAAAGCAGGCGAAGTGGCCATTCGAACGGCTTTTTGCGGCATTTGCGGTACGGACATGCACGTCTTCCACGGCAATATGGACGCTCGTGTCGGGCACAATCGGATTGTTGGACATGAAATGTCCGGCGTTGTCGAAGCTGTCGGACCTGGGGTGACCGAAGTTTCGGTCGGTCAGAAGGTTGTTGTGCGTCCGCTTGATCACTGTGGCGATTGCCCGGCCTGTAACGCTGGGCATTTTCACGTTTGCCACAAGCTGAAATTCTTGGGTTTGGATACCGACGGCGCAATGCAGGAAATCTGGACCGTTCCGGCCCATACCATCCACATCCTGCCCGATACTTTGCGGCTCGATCACGCGGCCCTGATCGAACCTGTGGCGGTTGCCTGCCACGATGTCCGCTTGTCCGGTTTGCAAAAGGACGAAGACGTCCTCGTCATCGGTGGTGGCCCAATTGGAATGCTCTGCGCAATGGTCGCAAGGGACGCGGGCGGCAATGTGGTGATTTCTGAGGTCAACGAAGCACGTCTCGCGATTGCTGAAAAACTTGGGTTTGCCACAGTGAACCCTGCCAAATCCGATCTGGCCGACGCCATCAATGCGCGGACTGGCAACAAGGGCGCTGACGTCGTGTTCGAGGTTTCGGGAACCCAACCCGGTGTTGACGCCATGACCGCTTGCGCGGCCACCCGTGCCCGCATCGTGATGGTCGCTATCCATGCGCAGAAGCCGCAGATCGACCTGTTCCAGTTCTTCTGGCGCGAATTGAAGCTTATCGGCGCGCGCGTTTACGAGCCGGTCGACTACGAAAAAGCGATTTCCATCGTCGCCTCAGGTGGCGTGGATGCAGACACTGTCATCACCGACGTCAGCCCATTGACGGACATCCAATCGGCGTTTGAATCCCTTGATAGCAGCCCGACCGCGCTCAAGAGCCTGATCAAAGTAGGAGACGTGGCGTGAACATGTTCGATCTAACTGGAAGAACCGCACTCGTGACAGGCTGCAAACGTGGCATTGGCCGCGGTATGGCCGAAGCCCTCGCAGCTGCGGGCGCAGACATTGTCGGGGTCAGTGCGAGCCTTGAAGCATCAGGAAGCGACGTTGAAGGAGCGGTAACCGCGTTGGGCCGGTCGTTTAAGGCCTACCAATGTGATTTCTCGGATCGCGCCGCAGTCACGGCATTTGCGGCCCAATTGGAAGCGGACGGCATTGAACCAGATATCTTGATCAACAACGCAGGCACCATCAAACGCAAACCCGCAGCCCATCACGAAGATGAGCTGTGGGATGAGGTGATTGACGTTAATCTGTCGTCGCAGTTCATCCTGTCGCGTGAAATCGGGCGCGGGATGATCGCGCGCGGTGGCGGCAAGATCATCTTCACTGCCTCGCTGCTGACCTTTCAGGGCGGAATCACCGTCCCGGGCTATGCCGCGTCCAAGGGGGGTATCGGGCAGCTGACCAAAGCCCTCGCGAATGAATGGGCGCCTCACGGGATCAATGTGAACGCCATCGCACCGGGCTACATTGCCACCGACAACACTCAAGCTTTGCAGGACGACGCCGCGCGATCAAAGTCCATACTGGAACGGATCCCTCAGGGACGTTGGGGAACGCCACAGGACTTTGCGGGGCCGGTCGTGTTCCTGTCATCCGCCGCATCTGATTACGTCAACGGTGAAATCCTCGTTGTGGATGGCGGCTGGATGGGTCGCTAAAGCAGATCAG
>JAHBAO020000218.1 GCA_018500065.2 Octadecabacter sp.
ATTCGTCAGGCTTTGGAGCTGATTAAATTGGCAGCGCCGGGGGCAACTGTCTGGCTGTCTGATCCGACGTGGCCGAACCATCCGTCCATCATCAAGTATCTGGGTATGAAGTCGAAAACCTACCGCTATTTCGACGCCGAGACCCGCAATGTGGATTATGTCGGCATGCTGACGGATTTGGGTGCAGTTTTGCCCGGTGATGTCGTGCTACTGCACGGCTGCTGTCACAACCCGACAGGCGCAAACCTGACCATGCCACAATGGAAAGGCGTGATTGAGTTGCTGCACGAGAAATCCGCAGTGCCGTTCGTCGACATTGCCTATCAGGGTTTTGGTGACGGGTTGGCGCAAGACGGGGAAGCGACGCGTTTGGTTGCGTCCAGTTTCGACAACGTGCTGATTGCGGCAAGCTGTTCCAAGAACTTCGGTGTTTACCGCGAGCGCACAGGCATTTTGATGTCTATCGCCAAGGACACAGCGCAGCGCGATTTGGCGCAACAGAATATGTCGTTCCTGAACCGTCAGAATTTCAGCTTTCCGCCTGATCACGGGGCGCGTGTTGTTACGACGATCCTCAACGATCCTGAATTGCGTGCTGACTGGGAGGCCGAACTTGAGGAAGTTCGTCTTGGCATGTTGGAGTTGCGCACGGCGCTTGCTGCTGAGCTGCGTCGCTTGTCCAATTCGGACCGCTTTGATTTTCTGGCAGAGCACCGCGGTATGTTTTCCCTGTTGGGAACCACGCCCGAATTGGTGGAAAAACTGCGCGCCGATCATGGGATCTATATGGTGGGCGACAGCCGGATGAACATTGCAGGCTTGAACGCGAAGACAATTCCGGTGCTGGCCAAGGCGATTATTGACGCTGGGATCTAGAGTTTAGTCGCTACCGGAAACGCCCCGGTTAGATTCAGTCGGACGCGAGGAGTTCACTTTTAGTGAGACCTGAAGCATGCACCTATTCAGATTTGGGTTACCGCGGCCAAGCCACGTGGACGCAAACGCGATATTGAAAAAAAGCAGATTGCAAAATCCGCTTCACGAGCACTATTAAAACGTCAAAACCGCCCAAGAAAGAACCGGTTTCAGCGGCGAAAGGCTGACCTAGTCTCATGCCCGAAGTGCGGGAAAGAACTGGTTGAACGGGCCACCAGACAAACGGGTGACAAATTTCTTGGGTGTTCCGACTATCCCAAATGCCGCGGCACGCGTCAGTTGCAGAAATATTCACCACGCTGCCATTGCATTGGAATGGGAAAAGGCCCCACCTGAACAGCGGGGCCTTTCGTTGTGTCAGCGAAAGGGGAGGCGTTAGCCTTTGGTGAACTCAGGATATGCTTCCATGCCCAGCTCTGACATGTCCAAGCCGTTGATTTCTGCTTCCTCAGAGACGCGGATACCAACGATTGCTTTCAGGATGATGAAGCCAATGATGGAGACAACGAACACGAAGATACCGATTGCTGCAAAGCCGATGAACTGTGTCACGAAGGATGTGCCGCTTGTGTAGAACGGTACCGCCATTGTGCCCCAGAAACCTGCGATGAGGTGAACTGGGATCGCACCGACAACGTCATCGATTTTCAGCTTGTCGAGGAATGGAACTGCGAAGACCACGATCACACCACCGATTGCACCGATCCAGAGCGCGCCGAACAACGTCGGGTCAAGCGGACCAGCCGTGATGGACACCAGACCGGCAAGCGCGCCGTTCAGGACCATCGTAAGGTCGACCTTCTTGTACATAACCTGTGTCAGGATGAGCGCTGCAACAGCACCCGCAGCGGCCGCCATGTTGGTGTTCGCAAAGATGCGGCCAATGTCCGTGATGTCGCCGACAGTACCAGCAGCCAATTGGGACGCGCCGTTAAAGCCGAACCAACCCATCCAAAGGATAAACGTACCCAAAGTTGCGAGCGCAAGGTTAGAGCCCGGCATCGGGATAACGCGGCCATCTTTGTATTTACCGATACGTGCACCGAGAACGATCGCTCCAGCAAGGGCAGCGAAACCACCAGCAGCGTGAACCAGCGTGGAACCCGCAAAGTCAGAGAAGCCCATTTCAGCCAAGAAGCCGCCGCCCCACTGCCAAGACGCAGAGATCGGGTAGATCAGACCAGTCAGAACAACAACAAAGCCAAGGAACGGCCACAGTTTGATGCGTTCAGCAACAGTACCGGACACGATGGATGCAGTCGTTGCGCAGAACATCAGCTGGAAGAAGAAATCAGAGGAATCTGAGGCATAACCGAGGTCGACATCGCCAGCGCCAACACCTACGTCTTGCAACGCTGCGAGGCCAAAGGCACCAAGATAGCCGATGACTGCGACTGTGCCGTCTTCTGCTTCACGCAAGGAATAGATCGTCCAATTGATGAGGTCTTTGTCAACTTCAGCCATCGACGCGAAGGACATCTCACCGAGCGGGTACATGACATTGTAACCAACCGCCCAGTACATGATGGCTGCAAGCGCGAACAACGCGATGTTCTTCGTGAGCTGCGTGGATACGTTCTTGGAGCGTACAAGGCCTGCTTCGAGCATGGCGAAACCAGCTGCCATCCAGAACACCAGAAAGCCACCGATCAGGAACAGCAGCGATGTCATGATGTAGGGGCCGATTTCATTGAACGTTGGTGCAGCGTCTTGCGCCAGCGCGAAGGTTGGGAGTGCCGCCAAAGCGCCCGCAACCGAAAGTGTTTTTACGAATTTCATCTGTTTGTTCTCCACAGGTCGCTTAGATTGCGTCGTCATTTGTTTCGCCGGTGCGAATGCGCAGGGTGCTTTGCACGTCCAGCACGAAGATCTTGCCGTCACCGATTTTGTCGGTCTTGGCGGTGGTCGCGATGGTCTGAACGACCTCATCCGCCATTGCGGCGGTGACAACGATTTCGAGTTTTACTTTTGGTACGAAGTTCACCGCGTACTCAGCGCCGCGATAGATTTCTGTGTGGCCGGATTGCGCTCCGAAGCCCTTGATTTCTGTTACCATCATGCCCCGCACGCCGATGTTGGTCAGCGCTTCGCGAACCTCCTCGAGCTTGAACGGTTTGATTGTT
Source organism: Octadecabacter sp. (assembly GCA_018500065.2). Taxonomy (GTDB): domain Bacteria; phylum Pseudomonadota; class Alphaproteobacteria; order Rhodobacterales; family Rhodobacteraceae; genus Octadecabacter. The sequence goes on from JAHBAO020000218.1 coordinate 3,060, forward strand.
GCGATAATGAGTTTCACGCGTGTCCCTTCCGGTTACCTCTGTCACAAGCCGACCGGCCTGCTTTCGCTAAAGAGGTCGTTAAGAACGGTGCACCTCAAGACTATCGGCGGTGAGTTTCTTTCGCAGTTGCAGCATTTCGCACAAAAAATGCACAAATTCATCGCTTCGCCTAATTTTCAGGCAGGCAGAAAAATGCTCATGAAGGGGACATCGTCCTCTACTTTTGGAATCGGGGGCGGTAACATGCGCATAACAGACGCCATAAGGCGCGCAGAATTTGAGTGGGTGAGCGGGCAGACATGACTGGTAGACGAGGATCAAAGCCGCCATTGGTGGCTGATAAACGCAGCAGGCCTGCGCCCAAGAAACGCAAAGCCGCAAAGCCAACGCGCCGGCGTAAGGCAGCGCCGAAACGGCGCGACCTCTTCAGTATGCTTCCTTGGCAGCTCAAGTGGGTCGCCGTTCTACTTTGGCCGTTTAAGTGGCTGTTGATCCTGTTCTGGCGTATCGCTTGGCGCGGTACTTTGGTTGTCAGCATTTTGGTTGGTATTGGTGTCTTTTACTATGCGGCGACCCTTCCCCCGATGGATGAGATGGTGGATGCGCGCACGCGCGGGTCTGTCACGCTGCTGGACGCACGTGGCAAGACATTCGCTTGGCGCGGCGACCAGTTCGGCGGGATGATCCGGGCGAGCAGTGTTAGCGAGAACCTGCACAACGCCGTTGTCGCGACAGAGGACAAACGTTTCTATTGGCATTTCGGCGTGGATTTTTATGCGACGGCCGCTGCGATGGTGCGCAATTTCCGCAATGGGGGTAATCCGCTGTCGGGTGCGGGTGGATCATCTATTACCCAACAAACCGCAAAGCTGCTTTGCTTTGGTCGCCCGTTTGATCCAAATACTTGGGAAGATGAAACAGCGTATGAGGCTGATTGCCGGCGCACCACGTTGTGGCGCAAAGTTCAAGAAGCGGTTTACGCCTTTGCGCTTGAGGCGCGTTATACCAAAGAAGAAATTCTGACGATCTATATCAACCGCGCCTATTTGGGTGCGGGTAGTCGCGGTTTTGAGGCCGCATCCCAGCGCTATTTTGGAATTTCTGCTGCTGAAGTGAATCCGGCGCAATCTGCAATGCTTGCAGGTCTGCTCAAGGCCCCTACAACCTACGCGCCCACGCGCAACCTGCAGGTGTCGCAGGACCGCGGTGCGACGATTATCCGTTTGATGGAAGAACAGGGGTATTTGACAGCTGCGCAAGCCGCTGATGCACAGGCCAACCCTGCGACATTGTCCGAAGCAGCCCGTGCGCGGGCTGGCGGG
>JAHBAO020000247.1 GCA_018500065.2 Octadecabacter sp.
ACCTATGAGACCCCAAAAGTTAAAACCATTGCCGGAATGACAGGCGATTGGGAGCTGGTGATTGGTCTTGAAGTCCACGCGCAGGTCGCCACGAAAGCGAAGCTGTTTTCAGGGGCATCCACCCAGTTCGGCGCAGAGCCGAACAGCAACGTCGCCTTCGTTGACGCTGGCATGCCCGGCATGTTGCCCGTGATCAATGAAGAATGCGTCGCTTATGCGGTGAAGACGGGCCTTGGCCTAAAGGCTGAAATCAACCTGAACTCGGCGTTTGACCGTAAGAACTATTTCTACCCTGACTTGCCGCAAGGCTACCAGATCTCCCAGCTTTACCATCCTATTGTTGGGACTGGCGAAGTGCTGGTTGAAATGGGTGACGGCACCGCGCGTAACGTGCGTATTGAACGCATCCACCTTGAGCAAGACGCTGGCAAATCCATTCACGACATGGACCCGACAATGTCTTTCGTGGATTTGAACCGCACAGGCGTTGCCCTGATGGAAATCGTGTCGTTGCCCGACATTCGTGGCCCCGAAGAAGCGGCCGCCTATGTGGTGAAGTTGCGCCAAATCCTGCGCTACCTCGGCACGTGCGATGGTAACATGCAAAACGGCAACCTGCGCGCGGACGTGAACGTGTCTGTGTGCCGTCCGGGTGATTACGAGAAGTTCCAAGAGACCGGCGATTTTGGTGTGCTCGGAACGCGATGTGAAATCAAGAACATGAACTCCATGCGCTTTATCCAAGCGGCGATTGACCACGAGGCGCGCCGCCAGATCGCGATTATTGAGGACGGCGGCGAGATCGTTCAGGAAACCCGTCTCTATGATCCTGATAAGGACGAGACACGCTCCATGCGCTCCAAAGAAGAAGCACATGATTACCGTTACTTTCCTGATCCCGACCTGCTGCCGCTTGAGATTGAACAGGCTTGGGTCGATGACATTGCCGCCGCCCTGCCCGAACTGCCTGACGCGAAAAAGGCCCGTTTTATCGCGGACTTCAACTTGTCCGACTACGACGCATCAGTGCTAACGGCGGATGTTGAAAACGCCGGCTTCTTTGAAGCGGTTGCGGAAGGGAACGACGGCAAGTTGGCCGCCAACTGGGTGATCAACGAATTGTTTGGTCGTCTAAAAAAAGACGACAAAGGCATTGAGGACAGCCCGATTTCTGCAGCCCGGCTGGGTCAGATCGTTGGCTTGATCAAATCCGAAAAGATCAGCGGTAAGATTGCCAAAGACGTGTTTGAAATCGCTTACACACAAGACCGCGACCCGACCGAAATTGTGAAGACCGAAGGCATGGAACAGGTCACCGATACGGGCGCGATTGAAGCGGCTGTGGACGAGATTATTGCCGCCAACCCAGAGCAAGTCGCCAAGGCGAAAGAAAACCCGAAACTTGCGGGCTGGTTCGTGGGTCAGGTGATGAAAGCCACCGGCGGCAAGGCGAATCCTGCGGCTGTGAACAAGCTGGTATCCGCGAAGCTGTCGCAATAATCACCGCTTAAGTGGGGGCGCTGCCCCCATCGAGCACGCTCGATTCCCCCGAGGTTTCAGAAACAAAAGAAGATGTGGGGGTGGCGTGAACCCGCGCTACCATCTGTGGTACGTTTTGAAAAAACTTAATGATTGCTTTGCGTTAAAGCGCACTCTTGATACAACTTCCTCGTGCAGAGTGAGGTAAATCATGACCGGATTTGAGTATAAAGTAGTGCCGGCGCCGATGCGCGGGCTCAAGGGTAAGGGTGTTAAAGGCACGCCAGCACGGTTTGCGAATGCCTTGCAATCGGTGATGAACGACCTTGGTGCGGATGGTTGGGAATACCAGCGCACAGACACCCTGCCCGTTGAGGAACGTGTTGGCCTGACCGGGAAAAACACCAGCTTTCAAAACATGTTGGTGTTCCGCCGTGTGGTTGAACTGGCCGTTGAAGATGCGCCAGAAGTGGCGGCGTTGATCGAAGATCAAACGCAGGTTCTGGACGACGCGCCTGAGGGGGATGTGGTGATCGAAGAGATTGCCGCGGCGTCGCAAACTGACGCCCCGAGTGAAGAGGCGCTTGTTAGCGATACAGTTGAGGCCGAAACAGATGATGCGATGCCACTGGAAGCCAAAGAGCGCGTGAGTAAAACGCTCAATGCGCCGTTCGTGTTTCCGTGGAACAAGCGCCGTGCGGCTGGGTCGCTATCTAACGATGACCACCCCCAACACCCTGCTGAATAACGCGAATTAAGAGATTTGCAGCGACAGGGCGTGGATGCGTCCGATGATGTCTGTGCCAAGGGCGGCATGGATGGCGCGATGCTTTGCGATGCGTGATTTGCCGTCCAACGCAGGGGCCGTTATTTCAACCCGCCAATGGCTTTCACCAGACCCGTCATCACCGGAATGGCCGGCGTGTTTATTGCTTTCGTTGATCACGGCAAGGGCCGTCGGTGACAGCGCAGAAACCAGTGCATCATTTATTTGTTGTTCAAGCCCCATTATTTTCTCCTAAGCCCCTTCAATCCTCGCGCCTTTGGTCTAATATCTATCGTCCGAGTCGGAAAGGTAGCACCATGTCAAAAGACGATCCATTTGGTTTCAATATGTCGGTTTCGGCCAGCAAAAAGAAGAACCCGCGCGGACGCCGTGGGATGTCTGGCGCGTCCGAGACGTCCAACCGTGTTTGCGAGAAACCGGATTGTCAGGAAGCGGGCAAATACCGCGCGCCCAAGAACCCCGATGTTTTGGATGACTTTTATTGGTTCTGCAAAGACCACGTGCGTGAGTACAACTTGGGCTGGAACTTTTTTGACGGCACGACCGAGGCCGAGATCAACGCCCAGCGCAGCAAAGACCGCGTTTGGGAACGTGAAACATCGTCGATGAAAAAATCCGACGAGCAGCGCGCATGGGCGCGTCTTGGTGTGGACGACCCGCATCAGGTGTTGGGCGTGAACGCAACGCAGAACCCAGGGAAGTCGATCACAGGATCAACACGCAAGCTGCCCGCGACTGAGCGGAAGGCAATTGATATTCTGGAAGCCAAGGATCATTGGGCAAAGCCTGAAATCCGCAAAGCCTATAAGAAGCGGATCAAAGTGCTGCACCCTGACATGAACGGCGGGGATCGCAGCCAAGAAGAGCAATTGGCCGAAGTTGTCTGGGCTTGGGACCAGATCAAATCCAGCCGTCACTTCCGCACTTAGGAAAACCGACCCTGTAGGCGCATGCGTAGGTTTTCGGGGGGGTCGGATTTATCCATTCTGGCTGGTGTAAAAATCGAGTCCCGTTCACGCTGATAACTGGCCAGCAAAATATGAATGCCGAGGAGGGTGAACGCCCAAAGCATTGCCAAAATCGGCGCACCCAACAGCGTCACAACGACGATGAACGGGCCAAACATCGTGCCGTAAAGCGGTAGACCCAGCGTGCCACCA
>JAHBAO020000254.1 GCA_018500065.2 Octadecabacter sp.
AAGCAGAGGGCCACAGCACGTAAGTGTCGCGCTGAGACTCGTTTAATCGAAGAAGTGCCCTAGGTTTTGACTCCAAACGCATTAAACGGAGATGGAGTCATGCCCAAGGACTGGGCACATGAAGGCGCAGAGGCACTTAGCTTTGTGACTGCTCCGCCCAACAACGCAGAGATTGCGTACACTCGCTTCAAGGGACAGCGGAACCTGCCCTACAAAGAAGCCGAGCCTTATAAATCTTCGCTTTACTACTGGTGGTGGGCATTCCTGCGGCGCAACAAGGAATACAAAAATACCTGCGATAAGTTTGGGGCCGGCACAATGGCTCATCTTTATCGAGACTTTGGCAATATCTTTGATTGTACATTCTTGGAATGGTGGCGTGATCACCAAGGCCTGTTTGCAGAGCAAAGCTGTGTAGGAGGCCACAAGGACACTTACAGCCAATTAACGTACCAAATTGACCCTTACCGGCCACTGCACCATATCCAAGAAGAAGTTAAGGCACTGCACATGAGTGCCCAAGCAATTATGCCCGCAGGCGGCTCATCGGTCACATCAACAGCCAAGTATCCCATTTATACGAATGTATCTGCTCATACCCTACACCGGGTGTTGGAGCTGTGGGATCTAAAGCAAACACACCCCACAGACAGCGCTTATGATCTGGGCATCTTGGCGGGCTTGCGTCCAAACTTGATGCCATTGTCTAAGTATGGTGCCACACGCACATCGAAGGCGCTTGAGATTAAACGCCACAACAAACGTGCGCGGATCAGCATATCCAATCAAACCAACCGATATTTGCGCACAGCCGGGCAATATATTGAGAATGTTGGGCTCGGAGAGTTCCCCAAAGCCCTGCGCAGGTAAAATTGGAGCATTGATTTAATTGAATAAAAAGCCAAACACGCTGTTTGGAAACGCCATGTTTGAGTTTTTTGGCAAACACGCTGTTTGCAACAGGAGTGTTTGGGCATTTGCAAATAAACGCCGTGTTAACACTGCATGTTAAAATACCCTGTTTGCTCTGAGCTAAGCGACTTTATGGCTCTCAGTGCTGACTTTGCGTAGGGCAGAATTGCTGTGTTTGTGTTGAGCTGGTCTGTGAGTGGGCTTCAATACTAGTCTGCCAACATGATTGTAAGTACACGCGCGGTGACAGCTGGATCACTCGGGTCTGGCGAATGCATCTGCAGGTCCACGTCGTAGGTATCGATCTTCCAGAAGATGGTTATATCGCCGTGAAGGAATGATCCGAAGTCATGCTCGCCATATGGATCGTTATCTGGCGTGAAGGCATCAAAGCGGCGCACTTGGTCCAGAATTGATGGCACGTCATCTAATGCCTGCACCCCCCGAGTGACCACAACACGACAGCCTGTGAATGAGCGCCGTGCGTGATCATTAAGTGCTGCTATTTTAGCTGTGGTTGCATCATGCATTTGCTGCAGCTTTGGCAGCCCCTGGCTTTAGGGGGGGTTGCCGCTCAGCTACTTTGGTAATGGCTGCGTCCAACTCTCCTGCGGCAGCTGCGTTTAGGAAAGCATCTAGGACAGCGGCTACGTCTTCTAGTGTTTTGACCAGGACTGCGTTGTTGGTGCCATCTGCTGCAATCACACGTGCCCCATAACGACACTGCACATACCAACCGCCGTCTTGCTCAAAGAACCAAGGACGCACTCTGCGATGTGTTTTAACCATTACACGTTCACCCATGTCATTGGTCATCCACTTGTCGCGCTGAACCCGGTAATCTTCCTTCTTGAGTGCAGCGGCATGCACCAGCTTTTGCTCTTTAAGTCCTGCTACGAGCTTATCACGTCGCGCTATAATAGGATCGCGCTTCATACTGCGATCAACTGTTTTGAATGTAAGCTTGGCCAGATGTGTCATATCCGCTCCTTGCTGTTTGGTTACAGCTAAAGCGTATGTTCAAAGGAAACATTGGACGACCGGAAAGACAGTCAAGTTTATGATTTTATGTAATAATATTAGATTGTGAGGTTATCACTTTATACATGCAGCATTGGTCACATGTGTTTGTACCTAATGATCGGCATATAGGAAGCAGCCTACACACACCGAAGTTACGCCCACAAAAAAAAGCGTCTAACGGTTTGTTCCGCTGACGCTGTGTTAAGCTGTTATCGCTATGTCTGTTTGATCATCTTCGTTTGAGCGTTTGTTGATGTTCTGTCTTTGAACATCTTTGCTTTGTGAAGTTTGTCTTATGATCTTTGTTAGTTCGAACACTTGCTCGTGAACAAGGATGTGCCAAGACCTGCGCCATTGGCATCTGTGCTGTTCAAACTGCTCAGGTGTTTGCTGCGCGAAGGGGATTAGCCACGCTCCATCATCTGCAAATCACCGCTTGCCTCATATCGTGCCTGTTGTGTGTGTAATGCCTGTCGTGCCTGCCTAAGCCAGAGTGGGCTGGCTGCCCTTTGAATGCGATGTACCTGTTGCTGGCAGTATTTGTCGTTGGGCGCATAGTTTGACTGCTCTGCATCCCAACAAAGATTGTCTAAAATGGTATCACTGCCCATGCGCCAATACTCGTGGGTCACATAGCTGCCCACAGCGGCACGATCCTGCACTGGCATTATCCAGTTCTTTGCGAGTGGCGCTGTTTCAGTGTGATGCTGCGCCCACACAGCGTTGAGTAAACAGCATATGCTCTGTGTGTCTTGCAGTGCGCTCTGCATTACAAAGTGAACGTGGAAGTTCTCGCTGTCTGAGCCTTCGTGGGCAAAACACCATCTTGGAAGGCGCATGTTCTGACGCTCAGCAGCTTTGCCGTAGATCACGCGGTCCATCTTGTTCCAGTAGCTGCGCAAAAGCTTGTTAGCGCTAGGTCTGCCAATGGTCCTGCCATTCACGAACTTGAGCGTGCCAAACACATCCCAGTCTTGTGCCAGCAGATGCTGCACCAAAGCTCGTCGTTCTTGTTTGCGCTGTTCAAATCCCATTGCGGTTCTCCGCATGTATTTATCAACGA
>JAHBAO020000331.1 GCA_018500065.2 Octadecabacter sp.
CGTCGCGGCGATTTGGGGTATGGAAAGTCAGTTCGGTGAAAAGCGCGGGCTGATCCCTGTGGTATCTTCCACGGCGACATTGGCGTTTGATGGCCGGCGTGGGGATTTTTACGAATCCCAATTGATAGCCGCTTTGCGCATTCTGGAACGCGGTGACACCACGCCCGCGCAATTGACGGGAAGCTGGGCTGGTGCGATGGGGCATACGCAGTTTATCCCGACGTCTTATCAGTCTTTTGCGGTTGATTTTAACGGTGACGGACGCCGCGATATTTGGGGCGATGATCCGGGCGATGCCTTGGCGTCTACCGCCAGCTATCTGTCGCGCAACGGTTGGCGCAATGGCCTGAAATGGGGTGCTGAGGCGGGAACGGGTGGCCCGGACGGGCGCACCATTCAGCCGCAAGCTGGTGGTGTGCGGTTCACGGTGACGCGCAATTTCAACGTGATCAAAACGTATAACAACTCAGACCTTTATGCGCTTGGGGTCGGCCATTTGGCCGATCGTCTTGGCGGGGCTGGGCCATTGCAGGGCAGTTTTCCGCGTGATGCAAACGGGCTTTCGCGTGAAGACAGATTGGCCATTCAGCGCGGTCTTGCCGCGCGGGGCTATGATGTTGGGACGATTGATGGCGTGATTGGGCGACTGACCGAAGCGGCAATCAGTGATTTCCAACAACGTCAGGGGCTTGCGGTTACGGGCGTTGCCTCGGCTGAGGTGCTCTCGGCCCTTCGGTAACATGCAGTTGTTTTGCGTTTGGGTCGCATTGATGGCTAGGTTTAAGTGGTGCTGATCTTGGGGTTGTAATGAAGATTTGGATAACGCGGGTAGCCACGATACTTGCATCGCTTTTTGTGATCTTGGGTGGCATGGTTGCTTGCAATTCATTGCCGCAACCCGTGCAAGCCCCGCAAGCCGAAACGCTGCGGGTCGCCACTTACAACGTTCACTACATTTGGATGGGTCGCGAAACGGGCGACTGGTCACTTGGCGATTGGGAACGGCGAAAGGGGCCGTTGCAAACCGCATTTCGCAGTTTGGAGGCTGATATTGTCGGCTTTCAGGAAATGGAAAGTTTCGGGCGCGGTATGTCACCTGCGAACCTGACGCTGGATTGGCTGCGCGACCAAAACCCAGATTATGCAGCCGCAGCTGTTGGCGACCCAGCGGAGTTTCCAAGCACGCAGCCGATTTTTTACCGTTCAGACCGTCTGGAATTGCGCGATCAAGGCTGGTTCTTTTTCAGTGAAACACCGGATGTGATCTATTCGCGCACCTTCAACGGATCATGGCCTGCGTTCACGTCTTGGGCGGAATTCCAAGACCAGAACGGCACAGTTTTTCGCGTCTATAACCTGCACACCGAATACCGCAGCATGTCCAACAAACAGCTGTCGGTCGCATTGGTGGCTGAGCGTATCGCAGCGCCCGCCAGCCGTATGCCAGTATTTGTCATCGGTGATTTCAACGCGATCCGTGGGTCCACGACTTTGCAAATATTAGAAGACGTTGGGGTCACGTTCTGGCCCTCGCAAGGCTCGTCTTTCCATTTCAATCGAGGCCTGAACCTGTTTCCAGCGATTGACCATATTGGTGGGGTCAATGGGATAACGCCTGTCGGTGAGACGTTTTCGGTGAGGGGGCGGTTTGACGGGGAATGGCCGACGGATCACTATCCGGTCGTCGGGGATTTTACGCTTCGCTAGTTTTGGTCGCTAGGCCCAGATCAAATGCGTGACATGGTAAAAGATAGGCGCGGCAAAGATCACGCTGTCTAGCTGGTCGGTGAACCCGCCTTGGCCTGGGATAAGGTGCGACCAGTCTTTGATCCCACGGTCGGCTTTGATGGCGGCAAACACCAGATTGCCAAACATGCCCGCGATGGACGCAAGTGCCGCCATCGCCATTGCGCCACCGATCCCGAACGGGGTCATCCACGCAAGCAACCCGCCAATTATGGCAGCTGATGCAACACCGCAGGCCATGCCTTCCCACGTCTTGGCAGACAGGCTTGGGATGATACGGGTTTTGCCGATGCGGCGGCCAAAGAAGAAATCCAACAGATCACCAAATTGAACAACCATGACGAGGAACGCGATCAAAAGCACACCGCGGTCCGCCGGATATCCCGCGACGTCGATCATCAGTAGGGCGGGGACGTGGGACATGCAGAAAACGGTGATCATCAGCGCCCATTGGGTTTCTGCGACGCGGATAAGGAAACGGTCCGGATTGCCACGCAAGGCTGAAACGACGGGCAGCATCAGAAAGGCGTAGACCGGGATGAACACCGTATATAGCGCTTGCCAATCAAGGCCGACGAACAGGTATTGCAGCGGTAGGGCGACGAAGAAACCAAGTGCAAGGGCGAGGTGGTCGGCCTGTCGTTTGTTGGTCAGCGTCAGGAACTCTCGCAACGCGGCGAAGGATGCGAACGCGAACAACACAATGATGCCGACTTTCCCTGCGATCAGCGCCAGCGTGAACAGGATAACCATGCCCCACCAACTGCGCACGCGGGTCTTGAAGGTTTCCACGACGGGGTTGTCTTCGCCACCGCGCGCACTGAGGATTTCAGCGAAGATCGTCAGCGTGAACATCAACCCGCAGACACCGAGGAACAGGCCGAGTATGTCAGAACTGGTCGATGTCATAAGCGATCCTCGCGACTTGGTGCGAGGTCGAGGAGGGCAGTTGATGCCCGTTTAAGAAAGGCGTCTTTGGTTTCGCGCCCTTTTACGTGGATCGGTTCGCCGAACGTGACGGTGCAGATCAGCGGTAGCGGGATGACTTCGCCCTTGGGCATGATCTCGGTCACATTAGCGATCCATGTTGGCACAAGGTCAACATCGGGGCGGGCTTTGCCCATGTTGAACAGGCCAGATTTGAACGGCAATAACGGGTCTTCCGTCATGTTGCGGTTGCCTTCGGGAAAAATGATCAGGGACGAGCCGTCATCCAAGGCATCCAGAATGTTTTGCATCGGATCATGGTTTTCGCTCCGCGCTTCGGGGCGGCGGTCTACCAGAACACAATTGAACACCTCAGGGCCGACGAAGGCGCGCAGTTTGTTTTTCAACCAGTAATCGGCGGCGGCGACAGGGCGCACGTCGCGGCGGATGTTGGGTGGCATGCACGACCAGATCATCGGCATATCAGCGTTGCTAACGTGATTGGCAAAATAGACCCGTTGTTTATTGACCGGCTCAATCCCGCGCCAATCCGCACGTACGGCCGTGATGAAGCGGGCAAACAGCGCGATGGCTTGGCCGACAATCTTCGCTGCAAATTTGCGGGGAAGGGACATGAGGGATTTCATTCCGGTGAGTTTGGCTGAGGACAACGGGTTTGGAAAGGGGGGCGCCCCGCCACCCTTGGGACGGGAAGGGGCGGGGCGCTTTGCCGATGACGCGGCAAGGGGGGGCCTGTTAAGCGGCTTTGTCGTCTTCGCCGCCGATGTAGTCTGCCAACAGCCGTTCATTGCGGGCCTCTTCGACACGGGTGATCCGGTCTTCTGACAGGCGGTCATCAAAGCGAAGTTTGACGAAGTTCACCAAGGACAGGGTCAGCATCATGATACCGATGCCCCAATACCCTTTGGTCGACAGTGGGACGTCTGGAGACATGTAAAGTGAGAGGCCGAGCATCCCGTAAGCTGCGATAACGCCCACCGCGTTGAACAAAATGATCAGGCCGTTGTCAGATTTGTTGAAGTTACTCATGGGTTTATTCCTTTTTTCAGTTTCAATACGTTAAGCAGATTTTTTGGTTTTTAGGCGGGCAAGAACATCGTCCGCCGTGGTGCGGATCGCGTCACCAAAGCCTTGGTCTGCCATACGATCGGCAAGGGTTTCATGACCGAGGTCACGGTCGATTTCGCGCAGGATTTCGGACTGCTCAAACGGGTCGTCTTTGCCCATCACGCGGCCAATAAGTTCCTCTGCTTCTTCAGCACTCGAGGTGCGCCCGATGGTGGTGTTCAACTTGGACTGGATCGCCTGTTCACGACGCACCGCACGGGCTTGGATAGCGCCCTGTTTAAGATCAATGATGCGGCGATGGCCGGCCTCGATTGAATTGCGCAAGCGGATGACTTTTTGGTCCAACCGATCACAGGTTTCGATGCGAATGGTGAGTTAGTTTTCCATTTGCGCAACCGCTTGCGCGGCTTCGGTCGCAAGGTCTTCACGACCTTGGTCCATCGCGTCTTGCGCACGGCCCATCATATCTTCGATCCGGTTTTTAAGGGCATCGCGCTGGCGTTCTTCTGAGCGCTGGCGCTGTATAAGCGAGGCGAGGGTGGCCTTGGCCGCCTTAAGGGATGTCTCGGCTTCGCGGATCTTCTGGTCGATCAATTCAATCGCGAAGGCATCGCGGACGCGGTCTCCGGAGCGTGCGTTGACCCCTGCAATGAGGGTTGAGAGTGTCTTGAACATATCGCTTCCTTTCATGTGTCGCGGTTCACTGCGTGTCGTGAACGTTGTTCATGAATTAGATTTAGCGATGCAGGTGACTTCAATCAAGTGATAGCGTGAACGATGTTCAGGAAATTTGCAGTGAAGACGTTAAGTGATTGAGAAACAATGAAAGCATTTCGTCGAGGTGTGCCGCTGGAACGCCTGCGGATGCCTCATCCAGCCCCAAAAGCACGATTCCATGCACGCTTGAGAACAATGCTTTGGTCAAAAGCGCGCGATTCTCTGGGGGGTGGTCGGGAAAAATGACAGATAGGGGCGCGTCTATGTAGGCGAACAGTTGGCCCATCTCTTGCAGGTACCAGTCAGGTGCGGCTTCCCCAGCAGGGCGTTCAATATCAAACAGGGCGCGCCATGTGTTGAAGTTTTGCGCCGCGAAATGGTGATAGGCGTGCGACATCACGATAAGGTGCTGGGTCGCGTCTTGTGGCGCATCGGCCAAGGATTCAGCGACAGCCGCACCTAAGCGTTTGAACGTGCGGGCGTTTACAGCCAGCACCAGGTCGCCCAAGTCGCCGAACACATTGTAGATCGCCCCGAGTGCGCAGCCTGCGTCTTTTGCTAGGTCACGCGCCCGCAGGTTCTTAAGTCCGTCGGAGGTGATCCGGCGTTCTGCGTGTTGGATTAACGTGTCGCGCAATGCAGCGCGGCGCATTTCAACTTTTCCGGCCATGAGGTGTCCTTTGTGAACCTAGTTCAAGACTAGCAACTGTTGCCTGCTTGGCAAAGGTCGGAATTGAGTTTTTTGGCCAAGATGAAGGGGGAGGCAGCGAATTAACCCTAATGAAGGCTTACTGATCCTTCACGGGTGCACCGCCCGCGAATAGATTGCGCCCATGATAGCCAATCGGGTCTTCCTGCATTTGCAAGTGTAACCCGTCATCTATTAGGGGGTGCGCACGCGCGAGGGCTTCGTCTACGTCAATGCCAAGACCAGGGGTTGTAGGCACGTTTACGTAACCGTTCTCGATCTGGATTGAGGACTTGATCAGCGCGTCATGGAACGGCGTCTCAATTGTTTCGCACATCAGGATGTTGGGCAGAGTGGCAGCGAGCTGCACATTGGCGGCCCATTCGATTGGCCCCGCATAAAGGTGCGGCGCGACTTGTGCGTTGTAGACTTCTGCCAGCGTGGCGATTTTTTTGGTTTCCCAGATGCCACCGGAACGGCCCAATGCAGGCTGCACAATATTGGCGGCGCCAGCACGTAGGATGGTTGCGAATTCGGCCTTTGTTGTGAGGCGCTCGCCCGTTGCGACAGGGGTTTTGACGGCCGCTGCAACCTTGGCCATTTCACCGACGGCGTCGGGCGGGATCGGTTCTTCGTACCAAAGCGGGCTGAACTGTTCGATGGCGTGGCCCATGCGGATGGCTCCGCCCGTCGAAAACTGCCCGTGGGTGCCGAAGAGAAGATCTGCGGCGGGTCCCACGGCCTCACGGATTGTTTTGCAGAAGGCGACCGAGGTTTCGATGTCATGCAACGATGGCATATGTCCGGCGCGGATCGTGTAAGGGCCGGCGGGGTCGAATTTAACCGCGGTGTAGCCTTTTTCAACCATTGCAACGGCGACTTCCGCGGCCATGTCTGCGGATGCCCAGAAGTCGGGCAGAGGGTGGTTCGGCTGCGGGTAAAGATAGGTGTAGGCGCGGATTTTGTCGTTCAGGCGACCACCGATAAGGGCGTGCACGGGGCGGTCGCGGTCTTTGCCCAAGATGTCCCAACAGGCGATTTCCAAGCCGGACCATGCTCCCATGACAGTGAGGTCGGGGCGCTGGGTAAAGCCGCTGGAATAGGCGCGGCGGAACATAAGTTCAATGTTTTCGGGGTTTTCGCCCATCATGTGGCGTTCGAACACGTCTTTGATGACATGGGTCATCGCATCAGGGCCGACGGAGGAGGCGTAACATTCACCCCAACCAGTAATGCCCGTATTGGTCGTGACTTTGACCAAGATCCAATAGCGTCCGCCCCAACCGGGAGCCGGGGGTGCGGTGATGATGATATCGAGCTCTTGGAGCTTCATTTACAATCCCATCGCAGTCGCAAAAGCCATCAATGCTTGATCTATGTATTGGATAACTTCCGCTGATCCAAAGAAATACAAGTCGGGTGCTGCAATATCGTCCATATAGATCTGGAGCTGCAGGCCAGTTTGCGCATTGAGGACGACATCGCGCGTTTCATCTACGCCCATATTTTGTAATGCAGCATCGACGGTCACAAGTGCGCTGGGATCAACTGTGCCGTCAGCGAGACCTTCTAAAAATGGCCGGACGTTCTCACTGTCAAAATTCATCGAGGTTTCGCCGTCATGCCCAGCGACGCGTTGCGTGGGCTGCTTTGAGGCGTTGAACAGGTTTGTTAATAAACGGATCATTTCAGGGCCTTCCTTCTTGGCTGTGGCTGAGAATTCCTAAAAAACGATGACATTACGTTTTGCCGCACCAGTTTTGGTATCCTCAATCGCTTCGTTGATTTGATCAAGTGTCCACGTGCCGGAAATCAACTCATCCAGCTTTAAGCGGCCTTGTTTGTAAAGATCGACCATCCACGGAATGTCGCGTTTGATGACGACATCACCCATCTTGGAACCGATCATACCTTGGCCAGCGGCGGCGAAGTTGGCGGCCTCGTAGCTGGAGAACGCGCCAGAAGCGGGCATGCCGACCATAACGATGTTGCCGCCCTTCGCGAGGTAGCGCGGTGCTTGGTCGTAAACGGGGGCCACGCCAACCGTGACGAGGACGGCGTCTGCACCGCGACCAATCAATTTCTTGGCCTCTTTCCAAGGTTCACCCGTTGCGATGACTGCGTCGGTAGCACCAAATTCTTTTGCAACGTCAAGCTTGGACGGTTCCATATCAACGGCGACGATGCGGCGCGCGCCCGCGATGGCGGCCCCTTGGATGGCGTTCAAGCCGACACCACCCGCGCCGATAACAACGACATCTTGGCCGGGGCGCACTTTGGCGGCGTTCACGACGGCGCCGATGCCAGTGATGACACCACAGGCGAGCAGGGATGCGGCTTCCATGCTGATCCCATCTGGCAACGTCACGACTTGGCTGGCATCCACGACCACTTTTTCGGCAAAGCCACCGCAGGCCATCGCTTGGTGTAGCTTGCCGCCCTCGGCGGTTTTGATCGGGCCATGATCGCCGTCATAGGGTTCTTCACAGTTGGTCGGACGTGCTGTTGAACAGCTGGGGCAGGTGCCGCATGAGCGGATCAGCGTGACGACGACTTTGTCGCCGAGGGCCACGCCCTTGGTGTTTGGCCCGATGGCCGTGATCGTGCCAGCGGCTTCATGGCCATAAACCGCCGGAAGTGAGCCGCCCCATGCACCTTCGGCATAGGTGATGTCGGAATGGCAGATTGCGCAGGCGGTCAGGGTGACCTCGACTTCGCTTTCGATCGGCGCGCGAATTTCGATCTCTTCAATGACGAAAGGCTGGCC
>JAHBAO020000058.1 GCA_018500065.2 Octadecabacter sp.
GCGGTTCCAAAACACCAAATTGCTACAAGATATTGCTACGGTAATTATTATATGATACTGTAATATATTGTAATTAAATAGTTATTGAGATAAGTCAGAAAACCCCTTCGTCTCCGCCACGACCCCTGTGCTTAATGCATTTTTGCAAAAATACGTGGTTTCCACGGTTTTACCCGACGACGCACAACATATTGCCCCAATTCACCACAACACGTCTGTGGGGTGATTTGTGGGATGCGCCCGTCGTCATATAAAGTTGGACTTCAGGGCGGCTTGAGCATTGGAGGCTCTGGCGCGTTTGTGTGGTGGATTATGCGGCTTGTTTTTGATGTTGCAAGCGGCGTTGTTGGATGGTCCGTTTCTTGCCCCTTTGCCTTTCTCCGAGGATGGCTTTGTCGCGTGCGAAGTAGACGTCGGCGGGTGTGACGTTGTTCAAGCTCTCGGGGTAGCGCTGGTTGTTATCGTGTTCGATGAAGGCCCCGATCTGACGTTCAAGGTCGCCTCGCAGGTGATCGTTTGCCAGCAGAACACGGTACTTCATCGTCTGATGCCAGCGTTCTATTTTGCCTTGGGTTTGCGGGTGGGCTGGCGCACTGCGGACATGCTTTATGCTTTGCGCCTCCAGCCATTCGGCCAGAGTGCAGCAAGGATCAAATGCCGAATTCATTGGTTGCGGGGCATCGCCGTTCGCAGGCTAACGCCCCTTTTTCGAATGCTGCACTGGAAATGAAACGTAACAGAAGGCGATTGACTCCATTGGTCTGAATATTATTTTATATGGTAAAATAAATTGGGGTGAGACATGTTTTTCATTGGTTTGGATATCGGAACATCCGGTGTTCGTGGAATTCTGGTCGATCAGGCCGGAACTTTTGTGGCAGAAGCAGATGCCCCGCTGGACTCGCTGCATCCTTATGCCGGGTGGTCAGAGCAGGATCCGGAGGGCTGGATTACGGCCTGCGATCAAGTCTTGCGCGGCCTTCGTGCTGCCAACGCGCCAGCCTTCGAGGCCGTGAAAGGCATCGGGCTGAGTGGCCATATGCATGGTGCGACACTGGTTGGTGAAGATGGCAAAGCATTGCGCCCGTGCATCATGTGGAACGATACGCGATCCGCGCCTCAGGCTGCCGCCCTTGATGCAAACCCCGTTATGCGTGCGGCATCCGCCAATATCGTCTTTCCCGGTTTCACTGCGCCCAAGCTTGCGTGGGTCGCAGAACACGAGCCGGAGGTCTTTTCGAAGGTCGCCAAAGTCCTGTTGCCGAAGGATTATGTGCGGCTTTGGCTTACGGGCGAATACATAAGCGACATGTCCGATAGCGCCGGAACGTCTTGGCTGGATGTGGGCGCGCGCGCATGGTCAGATGCGGCGCTGGACGCTTCGGGCATGCGGCGGGATCAGATGCCGGATCTGGTCGAGGGGAGTGCCGCGGGCGGAATGCTGCGCGAAACACTTGCGAAAGACTGGGGTCTCAGCGGGGCGGTCGTTGTAGCAGGCAGTGCCGCAGACAATGCCGCCGCCGCCTGCGGGATCGGGTGCCTCAATGAGGGGGCCGGATTTGTTTCATTGGGAACCTCCGGCGTCTTGCTGGCGGCGCGCGACGGGTTTGCGCCAGCCCCCGAAACAGCTGTGCATACCTTTTGTCATGCGGTGCCGGATCGGTGGTATCAGATGGGCGTGATCCTTTCGGCCACAGACAGCCTGAACTGGCTAGCGCGCAGTACGGGCGAACAGCCTGCGGCATTGGCAAATGCGCTGCCGGATCGAATAGACGGGCCGTCCTCAACCCTGTTCCTGCCCTATCTGTCCGGAGAGCGGACTCCCCATAACGACGCGACGATCCGTGGTGCGTTTCTGGGGCTGGATATTGCGACCGACAGGGCGGCGTTGACCCGCGCGGTTATGGAGGGCGTTGGATTTGCTTTGCGTGACAGCCATGCGGCCTTGGCGCAGACAGGGGCAGATCTGAAAACGGTCTTTGCTGTCGGTGGCGGCGCGCGATCCAAGTTCTGGTTAGAGACCTTGGCGACCTTGCTGGGCTTGCCGCTTTCAGTTCCTGCAGCCGGTGAGCTTGGGGCCGCAATGGGGGCCGCGCGGTTGGCCATTTGTGCCGCGACCGGTGCCGCGCCCGATGAGGTCATCACGCCGCCAGCCGTGGCCAGTGTCATCGACCCCCGCCGCGATCTGATGGCCGCTTACGATGCGGCTTACGCAAGATATCGCGCGGCATACCCGGCGATCAGCAGCATCCCCTCATCATGATGCGGGCAATCGATCCAGTCGAGTTGCAGGATGCGGCCAACCAGCCGAATTTTCCGACTGTGATGTGCACGCCCGCGTCACCCTATGCGCAGTCGCTGGTCTTGGAGGTCGCTGCATGAAAGGGCTTGTCTGTGCGGGTGCTGTTTGTTTCGGACTGAGCGTTGTCGGGGCTGCGGCGCAGGATCTGGGGCCGCCGCCGGTGTTTCAGGCGCGCGACCTTGATCGTATCGCGCTTGGGCAATTGCTGTTTTATGATCCGATCCTGTCAGGCAACGGGCAGGTCAGCTGTGCCACCTGCCATCACCCCCGTTTCGGAACCAGCGATGGGGTTTCGCTGTCTTTGGGGGATGGCGCAA
>JAHBAO020000009.1 GCA_018500065.2 Octadecabacter sp.
GCGATCGCTTGCAATTGCGTTTGTGCTTCTGCATCTACGGCGAAGCCAATGGTGTTGACGGTCGTGTGGATACCTGCACCGTATAGGTTTGCAGCGACGGTTACAGGGGCGCTGTCACCATTTCCACAAGGCTCGCAGGCTTGTCGCAAGACCACGTAAGAACGATCTTGTCGGCGCAAAAACCCCTAAAGATGTAAATTGCTCCTCTTTCGATACATCTACGTCAAAAGACCGAGTCTTTCGCCGGATGCACAAATTAAAATCTAATTAAATTTCATCTAGTTTTTACTTATGTTTTTTTCATCAACTCTGGCAAACATTGCGGCACCCTGGAATGCGCTTACAGGCCGTGCACGGCAGTCGCCCGCGGGAATCGACGCGCCCCGGCTAACCGAGCCGCAAGGCGCGACAACCGCGGATCATACATCGCAGGCGGATCTCCTAGACCGCCCCTTGGATATTGCGCAACGGGCCACGGCGGCTGCCCAAGAATGCTGGGATATTGAAGCGCGCGATGTCATCTATATGCCCTCCAACCGAGACGAATTTGGGGGATGGCGGTCGGTACTGCAAGCGCTGGACCTGACAGTGTTGAGTGGGTTGAATGCTGATATCGATGCGGAGTGCGACACACCGCCACTCATCATTTTGAGCGCAGAAAGCTGGCGCACACATCGCAGCAGCGAGCGCCTTGCTGATCTCGTTCTGAAGTGCAAGCCAGCGGTACTATGTGTCCTAACGGGGTTCGTTCCACCTTTGTCTGGTGACGACGACACACCAGTTTTCCCAAGCTATCACGACGCACGGGCAATTCTTCAGGCCGCTGGGGTAGGCTTCTTCTCGATCGAGGAGTTCGGCAGTGTCTGACATAAACGCCATTGCGAAACCTGATCGTGACTCTGCATCGGCTGGTATAAGGTCGCACTCAGCTCGGATGTCAGGTGCTGTGTCCCGCGATCGGCACGCAATCGGCGCGGACGTTGAAACGCGTCTGTGGCATCAGGCAAAGCGTCCGTCCGAAGTCGCCGCGCTAGAGCTGACGTATGCTCTGGGTCTTGACCGCCGGTCTGCTCTCAGCACCCGCGACGCGTTTGCCCAGAAGGATTTCGGTGCCGTTAAGTTCCATGATGACGTATCACGGATTGCAGATCTTTCCGAGGGCCATGATGCCTTGGGGTGCTTGATCATCAACGTTGACGGGTTCGACTGTATCGAAGATGCGGTCGAAGCACTGATGCGCTTTAGACAGAGTCGGCCGGAAGTCGTCGTTATTATTACTTCTGGCGACTTTCTGCTGGATGATCTTGGGACTGAAAGACGCACGATTTGCGACGCTTCACTACGCGTTCCATTGACACCGCGGCGCATTCAGATCGGCCTACGTGCAGCGACACACAACAACAGCAGCTTGGGCTAGATCAGCCCCATCTGATTGCCTATCGTGACGGCATGCGCGCGGTTCTTTGCTTCCAGCTTGCGGCAGATTGAACGCATGTGCATCTTCACACCCACTTCGTTCGCGCCCAACGTCGTTGCGATCTCTTTGTTCGTCAGCCCCTCGGACGTGAGGTGAAGAACGGCAAGTTCCCGCTTTGACAGCAGTTCCTTGTCTTGCGAGCTGGCCAAGGTAACTTCGTCATATTCGCTTGCAGGCAGGAACACCTGACCGGACATGATGAAATCCACAACACTTACCAATGACTGGATCGACATTGTCTTAGGTATCAGCCCGCGGGCACCGTTCGCTACCGCCGCCTGAACCATGATCTTGTCTGCATTGCCAGACAACAGAACAACTTTGCTCTGCGTTGCCCGGGCAATGACATCTTTCACACTCTTGAGGCCCATCATTCCTGGCATACGGATATCCAGCAATATTAGATCAAAAGGAACCTCGGACTTGAGGGCGTCTAGGGTCTGCTGCAGCGTGCCGGTGATTTCTGTTTCAAAACCCCTCGGCGGCCCTTCCAGCGCGGCCGCGACAGCCTCGGCGAGAAGGACATGATCATCTGCAATCAGCGCACGGGGGCGCGTTTGTAAGGTCACACCCTCTTGCGTGTTCGAAGGCAATTTTTCTTCTCTCAAGGTTTTCCCGCCAGTCTAAACTATTATTTAATTCTCTTGATCTATCAGCAATTATTAGCCGCTTTTAGATCAGCGTTATACACAAAATGCGCATTGTTGCCCTAATCTTCAAACACAAGGCGACCCGCAACATCTCTAAAGAGGTTTGTTTGTATCGAAAGATACATTTTATTAGAAATAGTTGCGCAATACTTATCTTCCCAGATTAAGTATCCAAAGTGAGGTGGGTTATATGAAGCGCAGGACATTTATTGCAACCGCGGCCGCGGCGTCGGCGGGTTTTGCGGGGCCGATCTCGGCTCAGGCGCATGAGCTTGTGCTAGATGGTGATTTCGCCAGTGGGCAGGTGGTTTCACTTGATGATGAAGCCCTTTCTGAATTTCCACAACGCCTAATTGAAACAAGAACGATATGGACGTCTGGCCTCCAGCAATTTTCAGGCCCATCCTTGGCAGACGTGCTTGAGCATTTTGGCGCAGGCCCGGGCGACCTCATTCTTGGCGCTATCAATGATTACAGTGTTGCCGTCAACCGCAGCCTGATAACGTCCGCCGCTCCGATTATTGCCAATCGCATTGACGGGTTGCCATTCAGTCCGCGCCAAAAGGGACCTTTCTGGATCATATTTCCCTACGATTCTTCGGCTGAATTTCGCACTGAAATCATCTATGCAGCGAGTGTTTGGCAACTTAGCAGCATCACAGTACTGAAAGACTAGACTTGTCTGCGCAAGGCAACCCAGACCGCTGCCCCCGGCGGCATGGGCGACAGACCACGCCGTGGCTCTTGCTGTTGATGTCCGTGGTCTTCATTGCTTTGATCTGGAACGCATTCAGCTTTCAGGTCCAGCTTCAAGAAACCCGCGAGGCGTCCTCGGACAACCGCGTCTGGAGTGTGACCCAGATCGAGGTGGACCATCAAAACCTGATACTCGCCCTTGCCCGCCTCAGGCTCCAACATGACGCACAGGCGCCCGTCGACAAACAGGAAGAGATAGACCGCTTGTCCAGAACATTCGACGTGTTCTACAGCAGGATCGACGTCGTGTGTACCGCCTTAGACAGGGAAGGAACCCCAGCCGGCCTCAAGGACCAGGTCAGGGCGATCGACAGTGCGCGACAGGACCTGGCGGAACAGTTTGACATCATGGACTTTACGCGTCCACAGGCGCTGTCCGATTTCGAGGGCGAGGTCGTCGAACTGACACCGCAGATCCGTCAGATCGTTCTGGGTGGGCTTGCCCATTTCGTGGCGGAAGCAAAGGCTTCGCGTCGCGAAGAAAACCGCTTGTCCACGCGGTTTCTGACCACCTCTGCCATCATGGTCGTGATTATGGCCGCGGCAATGGTCTTTGCCATGCGACTGCACCGCGAGCTGAAATTGCAAATCGAGAGGATGGAAGTCGCCCATGACAATGCCCGTATCGTCTACGAGGCGTCGATGATGGGCGTTATCATGACCAAAGCAGACGGCGAAATCACCCAATTCAATGCCGCCGCCGAACAAATGTTTGGATATAATCAGCACGATGTCATCGGTCGCAACGTCGCTGACGTCCTGATCCCCGATCATATGCTTGCAGCGCACGAAGCCGGGATGCGCAACTACCTGAAAACCGGCGTTGCGCGCATCGTCAATCAGGGCGCGAAACGCATTCCAGCACGGCACGCCGATGGTGGTGAGTTTCCTGTAGAGCTTTCGCTGCGGCGCGACACGGATATCACTGGCGAGCATATCCTCATCGCCTTTGTTCAAGATGTGTCAAAACAGACCGCCCACGAAAATGAGCTTCTGCAAGCCCGTGACAGTGCACGCCAGAACGCCACAGCCAAAACCATTTTTCTGGCGACTATGAGTCATGAAATGCGCACGCCCCTTCACGGCTTGCTCGCGTCCTTGGACCTAATTGATATTGAGGCAGTCGATAAGCCCACCGCCAGCTTGTTAAGCACAGCAAGGGATTGCGGCTTGCGTAGTCTTGTCCAGATCAACGAGGTGCTGGAATTAACGCGACTTGACGAAACCAAGGAGGAGCCCGAAGTCTTTTCGCCTGCTCAAACTGTGAGCGGGATCGTCAAAGAACTCGAAGCTCTTGCGCGGGACAACGGCAACCAACTGACACTGGACGTGACAGGCGCGCCCGCTGACAGACTGTGGGAAGGGCAACCGAAAGCATTCTCGCGGGTGATCTATAATCTTGTCGGAAACGCCTTGAAATTCACCTCTAACGGCCGCGTGACTGTTGCGATGGCCTTCAACGAAGACAGCCAGGGTGCCTGCCGTTTGCACGTCAGCGTCCAAGATACCGGTATCGGCATCAAGCCGGAAGATCAGCCACATGTATTCGAAATGTTTCAAATTGCCGGCGAAGCCCCGAAAGGCAACCGCAACGCCAGATACAAAAGCACCGGACTTGGGCTTCCTATTGCGCAGATAGCAGTCAACAAGATGGGCGGGGAAATCTCGCTCGAAAGCGAGCTGGGACACGGCAGCAGGTTCTTCTTTGATATACCGGTCACAAGAACGGACCAGACCCTACCGCCAGTACCAAGCGCCGCCGATCTGCCTTTAAATCAGCACTTTGGCTTCAATACACTGCTGGTTGACGACAATGCGGTCAACCTTGAGCTCTCATCAAAAATGATCGAACGGTTGGGGGCCAAGGTGACACAAGCGGTGACAGGCACCGAGGCCGTTGAAAAGGCACGGACTGACAAGTTTGACGTCATTTTCATGGATATGAACCTACCCGAACTGAGCGGGCGCGCCGCGGCCGCACAAATCAAAAGCGCCGGAGCGAGTAAGAACGCGGCCATTATCGCGCTCACGGCAGATGTGACAACCAAACACGATGCTGCAATCACCAAGCATGGTATCAACGATGTCTTGCATAAACCGGCATTTATTGCCGACTTCAGAAAGGTATTCGAAACCTTGGAACAACAATATTCCCCAAACACCGCCGCCGCCGCCGCGCCCGATTGCGAAGACGACAATCGTGTGGACATCAAAGAGCTTGTCGATCTCCTTGGGCCTGAACGCTGCCGCGCCTTACTCGATGCGACCTTGCGCGATATCGAAAGCGCCCTCGAGGCGATCCGCACACCCACCGCAGAAACCGCCAATATCGTGCATCATGCAATCGGATCAACAGCCGTGATGGGCCTTGCTGATCTTAGCAAGGAACTGCAACAAGCCGAGACACTCGCGGACGAGGGCAACTTCGGGGCCGTCAGGCTTAGCTTCGACAGAATTGAAGTGACTGCGCAGGAAGGCTGTAGCGCACTTTCTGAAGCCGTCGTAAGGTGCGGGCTTTAGCCGCCACATCCAAAGATACCCATTCCCCTCTTAAGATTGCCGCAGGTTGCGCGCGCAATGCGCTAACGTCTGGGGGCCCGGCAGGGTCCCCAGCTGGCTGTTGCGACAAGTGGAATCTTTTATGCACCGAATATTACCCGTCATTCTGGATCGCGCTAAACGGGTGTCGCGCAGACGCCAGAAACAAAATGCATCTGGCCCTTTGGGGCGCGTGTTTTTTCTGATCATATTGATCCCGCCGGCATTCAGCGCGTTAAGCGTATTTGCGCTATTAGCCCTATTGCCAGAAACGGCAGGTCATGCGCTGACAGGCGCATTCCTTGCGGCTGTTCTGACAGCATGCGGTCAGATGTTTACGGCGACAACGCGCCCAAGCAATAAAAATTGATCTCTCAGAGAAGTTCCGGAACGTTCAGGGCTGCTCACGATCCGCGGAACTAATGTAGTAAACCTTACCGTTAAACAGACGGGCTTCTATCTCGTGATTTGTCAGCATTCTGGCCATCTCAAGATACGCGTCTTGTTTAGAATCCCGCTCGTCATGATTGATGACGACAGATAAAAGATCCTCTCCCAAATTGGTCACCCCGCTATTTTGCGCCAGCTTAACGAGGTCAAAAGCCACGTCGAGAATGATATTTTCTTCTTTAGGTTTCATTTTTCTCATAACCTTTTGATTTGGTATCATCAGGTTAACCAAGAAACGTTCAAAGGGGTCATCGCATGCGGATAGGCGATCTGGAAAAATACGCCCTGACTAACCATTCGTATAGGTCAGGGCCTTTACTGCGGAAAAATCAGAAGATGTTCGAATTCCGCGCCAGCATTGCAGCATGCGTCCTGTTTTGCGCTCCGATCTTGCTGCACATATTTCTTACATGCAGCTTGATCGTGACCTCCTGCAGGTCGAGTTCACGCGCAATTTGTTTGTTAGACTTGCCTTGGCAGATCCGTGAAAGGGCTGCCAGTTCCCGCTCTGTCAGGACGCTCAATGGATGGGTTGCAGCTTGCTGCATCCATTCAAATGGCAAATAGATTTCCCCCGCAATCATCAATTTCATCGCATTTACAAATGATGTCATGTTTAGGGTTTTGGGAAGAAAGCCAACCGCGCCCAGCGCCATCGCCTCCTTCGTAAACCTAAGCGGTAAGTTCCCTGCCAATATAGCGATCGGACAGGCACTAGGTTTGCGCAACAACACCCTTAAGCCGTCAAGGCCGTTTATATCCGGCAGGTTCAACCCCAATACGATCAGGTCGAATGGCTTGTGCGAACGGATCAACTCGATTGCACTTGACAGAGAAAAAGCCGCGACAAGTTCGGCAGAGTCTTGGTCTCTAAGAAATGTCGAGATTGCTTCGCCAATTATATAATTTTCTTCGACTATCAGGATACGCACACTACAATCCTTGGTTGAAAACATGAGAATTAACACATCCAAGGTGACCTTTTTCTAACGCTAGGGAACCCTACCTCATGAAGTCATTCGTTGAGAGCGATGTGCATCAGTGGCGCTTCAACCGCAAAACATGACGCCACCTAACCTTTAGTATATTTAACAAGTCGATATTTGCTTTCAAGGTCCGTTCGGATGAATCCTAGTGAAATCCCTAAGAACTATTGATTCTGTGAAAAAAGAACGCCCGGCGCCTTTCTCAGTCGAAAGAACAGCCGGGCCAGAGCAGGCACAGGAAGAGGGTATCGTCCTGGTCCTGCAGGAACCTACGTTAGGTGGAGCAAAACGCAGATTCCAGAACCTAACGGCCAAAGTGAGTCAAGCCGCAAGGTGGGTACTGGATACTGCAACTGGCGCGCATTGAGGAGGAATCCTTCGTCGCGTGACACTATCTTTCGAGAGTATAGCTACGAGGTGCACATCAGTTTGAAATGTCGATCTCGGAAACATACGCCGCCTCGGACGCCTTAGGAAAGGTGTGGTTCACCAAGCGTCTCAAGGCAAAGCCCGCCCCTCACTCGGGGGGGGGCGACAACGCAATGATCATAAAGGCTTTGCTTTCAGCCTTAAAATGTTGAAAATAAAGGAATGCCCAGTGATTGCTCCTGGAGAAAGCAATCACTGGGCGAGCACACGTTTTAATGGGAACGAATTTCTTATGAAAGCCGTCGAGAGTGGTGTCCTAAGACGTGTGCTGACCCCTAAATACAAGCCAGCGAAGAATAGGAAAGTTATCCTTTGACAATCTGATATATCTTTTATCAAAAAAAATAGGTAAAAAGACTAGTATTGGAATACTCTGTGGCGTCGCTGCCAGCGCACGTCAAGAACGGCCTGGCCTGTCGCGCCTTCGAACCGCCCCAAGCGCTCGTTTACGCCCCTTTTCGTTCAAAAACGGCGGAACTTTTCTGGCCCAATGCTGAATGTCGGCGACGTGGAAAGTAAAAGCCGTATATATATTCGAAGATCGCCGTCGCGGCCGTGCGTCGTGTCTCGCAAGGATGCCGCAGATCAGCGCCGCCTTGATCGTCTTGAAAAAGGTTTGGACGGCCGCATTGTCCCGCGATAGGACGCTCAGACGAAGGGCCGCCAATGACCGCTCAGTGACCACGCGGTGACAACGGACCTCATTCCAAATAACCCGATGAAGTCAAAAATACATCTCATGGGCCACCAAGAGCCTCTAAGAAAACAGCAAAATGTCTGAGAAGGTTTGGTGGAGCATAGCGGGATCGAACCGCTGACCTCCTGCATGCCATGCAGGCGCTCTCCCAGCTGAGCTAATGCCCCTAAACCATAGGGTGCCACAATTTGCGGTCTTGGTTGCTTTACGCAGCGGGGCGGGCGAGATCAAGAGAAAATCCCGCCCTAAAACCCCAAAATCTAATCAGGTCTTAGGAATCGTCGTCTGGTGCGGCAACGTCAGCGATTTCCTCAAGTGGAACCGTGTCATCATCATCATCTTCCAGAACATCGTCACCCAGATCCGCATCATCCTCGTCGTCATCGTCGAGTACGAGATCGTCGTCATCTGCGTTGTCTTCGTCTTTCTTGGACTGGGCATCAGCAGCGTCAGCAACCATCGTGCGGGTCTTGCCGGTTTCAACAACAACAACCTCACCCGTGTACGGGCTGACAATCGGATCGGCGTTCAGGTCGTAGAACCGTTTTCCGGTTTCCGGGCAGAGGCGCTTCGTGCCCCACTCTTCCTTTGGCATGTGATCTTCCTTTTGGCGGTTCGGCCACTTGGCCGGATCGTCGCCAACTGCCATAAGACACAAGTCGAGTCAAAGGCATTTGGCACGGGTAAATATGAAAGGCGGATATGGGACGTTTGATCCTTGAAGGCAACCCCCCAGTAGAGGTCTTGCTGCGGCGTTCTGTGCGTGCGCGGCGGTTAAGCCTGCGTATTTCGCGGCTGGATGGGCGGGCCACGCTGACTTTACCCGATCGGGTGCCCGAACGTGAAGGAATGGCCTTCCTGCGTGAGCGTGAAACCTGGCTGCGCGGGCATTTGGACGCTATCGAACCAGAAGTGCCGGTTGTTTTGGGCGGAACGGTGATGTTTCGCGGCGCTCAGCTTCCACTTGTCGCGGCCGACGTGAAACGCGCACGCCTTATTGACGGTGCATTGTCGTTGCCCAATGACCCTGACAAAGTCGGCAAACGCGTCGCGGCGTTTCTGAAACTACAGGCCCGTGATGCCTTGGCAGGCGCGTCTGATCGTTACTCGGCGGCGTTGGGTAAACCCTACGGACGCATTTCACTGCGC
Organism: Octadecabacter sp.; assembly: GCA_018500065.2. Lineage (GTDB taxonomy): Bacteria > Pseudomonadota > Alphaproteobacteria > Rhodobacterales > Rhodobacteraceae > Octadecabacter. The sequence continues at coordinate 9,133 of JAHBAO020000009.1, forward strand.
GACACGCGGTCGCGCTGGGGATCATGTTCCTGCGCGGGTGACTTGATGTATTCTTGGCGCCTGATCATGGCCCCGACCGAAGTACTGGAATATGTCGCGGCGCACGAGGTCGCGCATCTGCAACACATGGATCATTCGCCGCGTTTCTGGGCCGCTGTTGAGCGACTGTACCCAACCCATAAGGCATGCCGTAAATGGCTGCGTGAGAACGGCGGCGCGCTGCACCGTGTGCGTTTCGATTGACGCGGCGCTGTGATGTGATCACAAATACACCATGTTGATCCAATCCAGAGCAAACGAACCCACCGGAGCGGCCCATGACCGCGTATATCGCACGTTACGTGCCCGCATCATGCATGGTGAAATTGACCCCGGTCAGGCGCTGACCTTGCGCGGGATTGGCAAAGAATTTGGTGTGTCGATGACCCCCGCACGGGAAGCGGCACGGCGGTTGGTGGCAGAAGGGGCGTTGTTCCTGTCCTCATCGGGGCGGGTGTCGACACCAGAACTTTCCAATGAACGGATTGAAGAACTTGCGGCATTGCGTGCACTTTTGGAACCAGAACTCGCGGCGCGGGCTTTGCCACGGGCGCACATGGCACTGATCGAGCGGTTGGAAGAAATCAACGGGAGGGTCGCACGGGTCATCGCACGGCAGGACGCACCGGGCTACATCAAGCTGAACTTGGAATTCCACCGCACCCTGTATTTACGCGCCCAAGCCCCTGCGATGCTGGCGATGGCGGAAACCATCTGGCTGCAACTGGGCCCAACGATGTCCAAACTTTATGGTCGACTGCAGCGCACGGAACCACCGCGCAACCACCTCTTGATACTCGCAGCGCTAAAAGCGGGCGACGAGGCGAGCCTTAAGTTGGCGGTGCGTTCGGATGCGACGCAAGGCCTTCGGATGTTGAAAGTTTAGACTTTGTTAAACAGGCTGAGCCGACTGCAAATGCGCTGCAATACGTGCAATTGCCTGTCGGAACTGGTCACCACCGATACGCATGCGTTGGGCCAAGTCAGACACCACGGCGTACTCGTTTGGATGAATTTCCCCATCAGCGACAGCGATATTCAACGCGGCCTCTAGCACGATCTGGCGGTCTTTTTCAGACAGCCCTTCACCGATTTGATCAATGTCAGATGAAGATGGGTTCAAACGGCTTAACAAGTCCATCACCTGTTGCGGCGCATAGGATGTGCCTGTCAGCCGCGTTAGAATACTTGAGATCTGCTGGACCTCGGAATCGTCAATCCGCCCGTCTGCGATCGCCACTTGGCTCATCGCGACGAGGGAATGTATCGCGAGGGCGTCAGGTGCTTTGGCCTTGCGCGGACCGCGTATGCGGCCGCCGATTGCGCCAAGCAGACCAAATAAGATACCCACGCCCCCTAAAACCAACCACGCATGGCCCCATGCCAAATCTGGAATGCTCGCCTTTGGTGTTGCGGGCAGGTCCGACGGAAACATTCCCGCGGCTTGCATTGCAAGAAATTGATCGGCTGAGAGGGCGCGATAGGAGTCGCCTACGCAGCCATCAGGAGACAAAGCATACGCTTTCACGGTCGTATAAACCGGAATGAAAAGAGCATCTGAAAAGCCCACAAGGTGGCACAAAGAAACGGGTCCGTCTGCTGCCCCAGGCACATTGCTTTCCGCCACAAAGCGCAGGTCTTCGCCAGAACTAATCCGCGCATCCGCGATTGATGCCGTTGTCGTCAGCCCGAAAGCGAGGGCGAGAATTGGCAGAAGCTTACGCATAGTAAATACCTTTTGGTGCTTTAGAACGGCAGGTATGCGCGGGGCATGCGGCAAGGATAAGGCACAGATTCGACGACGGGCGGACCATTTCTGGCACCGCCCGTCATCTTGGTTAACAAACTGTTAAGGCGTTTAAGCGTGAATCGCGCCGTCCCCGCAGGCCAATGCAGCTTCGCGCACGGCCTCTGAATAGGTCGGGTGGGCGTGGCATGTGCGTGCAAGATCTTCCGCTGCCGCGCCAAATTCCATCGCGACGCAAACCTCATGGATAAGATCGCCTGCCATCGGGCCAATGATATGCGCACCCAAAATTCGGTCTGTCGCCTTATCCGCGAGGAGTTTGACAAAACCGTCGCCCGCAAAGTTCGCCTTCGCACGACCATTGCCCATGAACGAAAACTTGCCGACCTTATAATCAACGCCTTCAGCCTTCAGCTGTTCCTCGGTCTTACCGACATTCGCGACTTCAGGATGCGTGTAGATGACACCAGGGATCACACCGTAGTTAACATGTGGTTTCTGTCCCGCGAGCCCTTCAGCGCAGGCCATGCCCTCGTCCTCGGCTTTATGGGCCAACATCGGGCCATCAATGCAATCCCCAATCGCATAAATGCCAGCGATATTCGTGGCATAGCTGCCGTCCGTTTTGATCTGACCGCGCTCAGAACGCGCAACACCAAGTGCGTCAAGACCAAGCCCGTCAACATAAGGACGACGACCAGTGGCAACCAAAACCGTGTCCGCATCAATCGTCGCTTCGCTGTCATCCTTGCGCAATTTGTAGGTGACCGTGGCCTTACCGCCCTTGGTTTCAACGCCTTGCACCGCCGCACCCATGACGAAGTTAATGCCTTGTTTCTTTAGGGTTCTCTGGAACACTTTTTGAACCTCGGCGTCCATGCCCGGGGTCACTGCGTCGAGGAATTCTACAACCGTAACCTCAGACCCAAGGCGGCTGTAAACCGACCCAAGCTCAAGCCCGATGACACCTGCGCCGATCACGACCAACTTGTTTGGAATCTTCTTTAATTCCAACGCACCTGTGGACGACACAACCGTCTTTTCATCAATCTCGACACCGGGAAGCGAGGACACCTCAGAGCCGGAGGCGATGATGATGTTCTTGGCTTCGTGGACCTCGTCACCGACTTTGACTTGACCTGCCGCAGGGATGGAACCCCAGCCCTTAAGCCAATCAATTTTGTTCTTTTTCATAAGGAATTCAACGCCTTTGGTGTTCTGGCCAATGACATCATCCTTATAGGACAGCATCTGCTTCCAATCGACGGACTGGGTCTTGCCCTTCAACCCCATCGCCGCGAAATTGTGCTGTGCTTCGTGCAGCATGTGGGATGCGTGCAGCAGTGCCTTGGACGGGATACAGCCCACGTTCAAACACGTGCCGCCTAGCGTATCACGCCCCTCAACGATAGCCGTTTTCAGACCCAATTGCGCGCAACGAATGGCGCAGACATAGCCGCCAGGACCGGAGCCGATGATGATGACGTCGTAAGCTGACATGGTGAATTTCCTTCGGTCAGTGTTGTTTCATGTTGCAAGCGGGAGTATCGCTTTTGATCAATTTCTAGTCCACTTGGCACGTTGCTCGTCCGTCAGAACGCGCTGCTTTAGGTTTTGGAACCAGGTTTCGGACGCTGTGTGGAGCGCGCAAAGCTTGTCGTCTTCTAGATAAAGTTTCTTGATGCGCTTCATCTCGGAAAGATGGCGGTGGATTGACGTTTCGACGCGGTCGTTTCGATTGAACCGCTTGTAAAACCCAGAGTTCAGAAAATACTTAGAGTTGTTTAGCGCCATTCCGTCGCCGCGCGCATTTTTCATAACAAACACATCTTCGGACCGAATGGCATAGTGGTGAACGCAAGCACCCTCCCAAGTTAGCAATGTCGTATCGTCTTCACGAAATTTCGACCGATCGCCTTTTGTGGGGCGGTCGTTCATCCGTCTGCCCATCCCGTTGCGGGCCACGACGGGGCCGAACGGCTGTTTGGGCATATGGTCGATCGCACGCGCGAACTTGTTTGGGCGAAACAGCGACTTGTGAAACCCACCATTGTCGAATTCGTCCTGACAACGCGTGTTAAGTTCCAAGACGTTTCCACCGGTCCACTCGATTTGCCCGTCATTCCCAAACGGCAGCCAGGCCAATGCAATAAGATCAGTGTGTTCTGGCATCGCGGCGAGCAGATCTTGGATCTGCCCCGCGCCATGATCGATGCGCAAAAACTCGTCCGCATCAACGTGCAACATCCAATCGCATCCGCGCACTTTCGGGTGCTTCAATGCGCGGCGCATTCCTGCAACTTGGGGCGACTCCCCAGCCTCACAGGTGTTCACTATATGGGTGACGTCTCCGATGCTGTCTAAGCGGTCAAGCATCGCATCAGTGCCATCGTCACAATCGTTGGTCAGGACAATAATTTCGTCAAATCCAAGCGCACGATAATAGGCGACCCATTCCAAAAGGAACTGCCCCTCATTGCGCATGCAGGTGACGACACAGGTTCGGGGCATTGGTTGCGTCATAGCAACGCCGCAAATAACATAAGAACGGTTGCGAAAAATCCTGCAAACCAGATGTAGGACCGCCACGGGGACAGGCCGAAGTAATAGGCGGGGACATAGGCGATGCGGGCGACGAGATAGATAATCGCGCACGTCGCGGTGAAGTTTGAGTTCTGGCCGCTGAGCTCAACAACAACCACGGCAAGGGTAAACAGGATCAACGCCTCAAAATGGTTGTTCATGGCACGCGCGAGGCGGCCTGTCTTGGTCGAAAGCTGCTCAAGGATGGTCTTGCCACCCATCCGCTCGGGGTCACGCGGCGAGGCGGTTTTACCGACGCCAAGCTCGAGGTTAGCAGGCACGGCCATGAGCGCGAATTGGATGGCTTGCAGCAGGCCTGCGAGGGCGAGGATGGTGAGTTCGGTGGTCATTTCATGAGCCTATCGATTTGGTGAACCCGCCCAGAATACCGCCTACGAAATCGCCAAACTGTGAGTAGGACTTTTCTCCGGAGCTAACCTTGGCAGCGGCAGTTGCTAGTTTGGTTTTTTCGCCATCGAGAGAAATTTCAGTACCGAGGATGCGCATACCATAGGAGGTCAAAACCGGCCGCACCACACAACCGCCGTTGCTATACTCCAAGATATTCTTTGTTCTTAAGACGCCTTCGGCCTCAAGCCATTCAACACACGGAATAAAGAACGGAGCAAAAGAATCTTCAAGTTCAAGCTCCTCGAACTCGAGTCGAGTGCTCTGAATTCCCCAACCTGAGACCAAAGTCACAATTTTAGAAATTACCAACTCGCTCTTTTGCAGCTCATCCATGTTTTTTAAGTCCGTTCTTGCACGGGCAGCCCCCTCCGCAAAGGGGCGGGCTGCCCTATGTTACGCTTTGGCTTTACAGATCCATCAACAACCGACGTGGATCCTCAAGCGCCTCTTTAACCCGCACAAGGAACGTCACAGCACCCTTACCGTCGACGATGCGGTGATCGTAGGACAAGGCGAGGTACATCATGGGGCGGATCACGACTTCACCGTTGATCGCCATCGGGCGGTCTTGGATTTTGTGCATGCCAAGGATGCCGGACTGTGGTGGGTTCAAAATGGGTGAGGACATCAGCGAGCCGTAGACACCACCGTTGGAGATCGTGAACGTGCCGCCCTGCATTTCTGCCATAGACAGTTTGCCGTCCCGCGCTTTCGCGCCTTTTTCGGCAATCGCTTTTTCGATATCCGCAAATGACATCTGGTCGGCATCATTGATCACCGGCACCACAAGGCCCGTGGGCGTACCAGCGGCAATGCCCATGTTGACGTAGTTTTTGTAGACCACGTCGGTGCCGTCGATTTCGGCGTTCACGTCCGGCACTTCGTTCAACGCGTGCACGCAGGCCTTGGTGAAGAAGGACATAAAGCCCAGCTTCACGCCATGCTTTTTCAGGAACAAGTCTTTGTATTCATTGCGCAATGCCATGACCTCGGTCATGTCGACCTCGTTGTAGGTCGTTAGCATGGCGGCGGTGTTTTGGGATTCCTTAAGGCGGCGCGCGATGGTCTGGCGCAGACGCGTCCTCTTAACACGCTCCTCGCGGGATGCCTGATCCGCAGCAACCGGCGCACGTGGCGGGGCGGCTGCAACAACGGCTGGCGCTGGGGCGGCCAATGCGTTCAACACGTCTTCTTTCATCACACGGCCATCTTTGCCGGTGCCTTTGACGTCTGTCAGGTTGTTTTCTGCCATCAGCTTTTTCGCGCTTGGGGCATCTTCAACGTCTTTGGATGCGGTTGCGGTTGCGGCTGCCGGTGCTGCCGCGGCTGCTGCAGGTGCTGGGGCTGCAGATGCATCTGTCGACATAACGGCAAGCTTGCCGCCCGCCTCAACAGTCGCGCCTTCTTCGGCAAGCACTGTGGTCAGCACGCCAGCGGAAGGTGCCGGAACTTCGACGGAAACTTTGTCGGTTTCAAGTTCACACAGCATTTCGTCAGCAACGAACGCTTCGCCCGGCTTTTTGAACCAAGTGGATACGGTTGCTTCGGTCACGGATTCACCCAAGGTCGGGACCATGATATCCATTTCAGCGCCACCGGATGTAGGTGCAGCAGCCGCTTTAGGAGCGGGGGCAGCCTTTGCAGGGACAGCTTCGCCACCAGCTGATATCTGTGCCAGCAGCGCGTCAACGCCGACGGTATCGCCTTCGGCGGCAACGATTTCGGACAGCGTGCCGGCCGTCGGGGACGGAACCTCAACCGTTACTTTGTCGGTTTCAAGCTCACACAGCATTTCATCCTGCGCGACGGTATCGCCGGGCTTTTTGAACCATGTGGCAACAGTTGCTTCGGTGACGGATTCGCCAAGTGTAGGAACGCGGACTTCGGTCATTATTTTGATCCTTTAACGGTGAGCGCTTCGTCAACGAGAGCGGCTTGTTCTGCTTTGTGGCGTGACGCGAGACCCGTTGCGGGCGAGGCGGCGGCCGCGCGACCCGCGTAAACGGGACGTGTGTGCTTTGCTTTGATGCGTGTAAGGACCCATTCGATGTTGGGTTCCATGAACGACCACGCACCTTGGTTCTTTGGTTCTTCCTGACACCAGACCATTTCGGCGTTTGCGAAACGTTCGAGTTCCTTCACCGCGGACTGTGCCGGGAATGGGTAGAACTGTTCGTAACGCATAAGGTAGATGTCATTGATGCCACGGGCGTCGCGTTCTTCTAGAAGATCATAGTAAACCTTACCGGAACACATGACGACGCGTTTGATTTTGTCATCCGCCACCAGTGTAGTGTCGGAATTCCCGTATTGCGCATCGTCCCACATGATCCGGTGGAAGCTGCTGCCTTTTTGGAATTCTTCCGCTTTTGACACCGCCAACTTGTGGCGCAAAAGCGATTTCGGCGTCATCATGATCAGTGGCTTGCGGTAGCTGCGGTGCAGTTGGCGGCGCAGGATGTGGAAGTAGTTCGCTGGCGTGGTGCAGTTCGCCACGATCCAGTTGTCACCACCACACATGGTCAAGAAGCGTTCCAGACGGGCGCTTGAATGTTCCGGTCCTTGGCCTTCGTAGCCGTGTGGCAACAGGCAGACGAGGCCGGACATGCGCAGCCATTTGGATTCGCCAGAACTGATGAATTGGTCAAACATGATCTGCGCGCCATTGGCAAAGTCACCAAACTGGGCTTCCCACAGGGTCAACGCATTTGGTTCAGCCAGCGAGTAGCCATATTCAAACCCCAGCACCGCATATTCAGACAACATGCTATCGATGACCTCGTAATTGCCCTGGCCCTCGCGGATATTGTTGAGCGGGTAGTAGCGTTCTTCGGTGTCTTGGTTCACGAGGCCAGAGTGGCGCTGCGAAAACGTGCCGCGTGTGGAGTCCTGTCCGGACAGGCGAACAGGGTAGCCCTCAGTGAGCAGGGACCCGAATGCCAGCGCCTCGCCCGTTGCCCAGTCAAACCCTTCGCCGGATTCAAACATCTTAGCTTTTGCGCCAAGAATACGGCCCACGGTCTTATGCAGCGGGAAACCTTCGGGCGCGGATGTCAGCGCCTTACCGATTTGATCAAATGTCTCTTTCTTAATCGCCGTTTTGCCGCGCTGGTATTTGTCTTTCTGGCTGTCCAGATGCGACCACTTGCCATCAAGCCAGTCGGCTTTGTTCGGCTTGTAGTCTGTACCAGCTTCAAACTCAGCGGCCAGATAGTCCTGAAACGCCTGTTTCATATCCTCAATCTCGCCCTCAGGCATGAGGCCGTCTTGCACAAGGCGATCTGTATACAGCGTCAGCGTGGTTTTTTGCTGTTTGATCTTTTTGTACATCACCGGATTGGTGAACATCGGCTCGTCGCCCTCATTGTGACCAAAGCGGCGATAACAAATGATGTCGAGGACCACGTCTTTGTGGAACTTCTGGCGGAACTCGGTGGCAACGCGCGCTGCGTGCACCACGGCTTCTGGGTCGTCGCCATTCACATGGAAAATCGGCGCTTCGACCATCAAGGCGATGTCGGTCGGGTAGGGGGATGACCGGCTGAAGTGCGGCGCAGTCGTGAAACCGATCTGGTTGTTTACGACGATATGCATGGTGCCGCCCGTGCGGTGGCCGCGCAGACCGGACAGACCGAAGCCTTCCGCAACAACGCCTTGGCCCGCAAAAGCCGCATCGCCGTGCAACAGGATCGCCATTGATTTCGTGCGGTCCACGTCGTTCGTCTGGTCCTGCTTGGCGCGCACTTTGCCCAGAACAACTGGGTTCACGGCCTCAAGGTGGGACGGGTTCGCGGTAAGGGACAGGTGCACCGAATTGCCGTCAAATTCACGGTCAGATGACGCGCCGAGGTGATATTTCACATCGCCAGAACCATCAACGTCTTCGGGCTTAAAGGAACCGCCCTGAAATTCGTTAAAGATCGCGCGATACGGTTTTTCCATAACATTGGCGAGCACGGACAGGCGGCCACGGTGGGGCATGCCGATCACGATATCGCGCAGGCCTAGCTGCCCGCCGCGCTTGATGATCTGCTCCATCGCAGGGATCAGGCTTTCGCCACCATCAAGGCCGAAACGCTTGGTGCCCATGTATTTGACGTGCAGGTATTTTTCAAAGCCTTCGGCCTGAACAAGGCTGTTCAGGATCGCCTTGCGGCCTTCTTTGGTGAACGCGATTTCCTTGCCGTAGCCCTCAATGCGTTCTTTCAGCCAACCCGCTTCTTCGGGGTTGGAGATGTGCATGTACTGCAGCGCAAACGTGCCGCAATAGGTGCGGCGCACGATGGCGATGATTTCGTTCATCGTTGCGTGTTCTAAGCCCAGCACATTGTCGATAAAGATCTTGCGGTCCATATCCGCTGCGGTGAACCCATAGGATGCTGGGTCCAGCTCAGGATGCGGCGTCTGGTCACGCATGCCCAGCGGATCAAGGTCTGCAACCAAATGCCCGCGAATACGGTAGGCGCGGATGATCATCAGCGCGCGGATACTGTCGAGAACAGCGTTGCGCACTTGGTCCTCAGTCACGGCAACACCCGCTTCGGCGGCCTTTTCCTTGATCTTTTTGCCTGCGGATTCTGGTTCAGCGGCCCACTGACCATCGAGCGCAGCTGTTAGGTCATCATTTGGAACTGGTGGCCAATCACCACGCCCCCAAGACGGGCCAGCGGCCTCGGCCTTGGCATCCGCAGGCGCATCACCCAATGACGCAAAAAACGCCCGCCAGCTTTCATCCACCGCATTCGGATCATCCGCATAACGCGCATAAAGCTGTTCAATATATTCCGCATTGTGCCCTTGCATGAAGGACGAGGCGTGGAAAACGTCGTTGGAGGATTGGTCAGTCATATCGGCACCCTGATGCGGAATGGAAAATTCGCCCCCACCGACAGAGTGGGGGCGAAAGGTGGTTTTAACCGATCGCCTTCAGCACGGCCTCGCCCAGCGTGGCAGGACTATCGGCCACAACGATACCAGCGGATTTCATCGCTTCGATCTTGCTTTCCGCGTCGCCTTTACCACCAGCAACAATCGCGCCAGCGTGGCCCATGCGGCGGCCCGGAGGGGCTGTGCGGCCCGCGATGAAACCAGCGGTTGGCTTCCAGCGGCCCTTTTTCTTTTGGGCGGTCAGGAATTCAGCGGCTTCTTCTTCTGCGGAGCCACCAATTTCACCAATCATGATCATGGAGTGTGTTTCGTCGTCATCAAGGAACATGTCCAAGATGTCGATGTGCTCGGTGCCCTTAATCGGGTCGCCGCCGATGCCAACAGCAGTGGACTGGCCAAGGCCGCTATCCGATGTTTGCTTCACGGCCTCATAGGTCAGCGTACCGGAACGGGACACAACACCAACAGAGCCACGCTTGTGGATGTGACCCGGCATGATGCCGATTTTACAAGCGTCAGGCGTAATAACGCCCGGGCAGTTTGGACCAACAAGACGGGATTTGGAGCCTTCCAAAGCGCGCTTCACTTTCATCATGTCCAATACTGGAATGCCTTCGGTAATGCAGATGATCAATTCCATCTCGGCGTCGATCGCCTCAAGGATTGAGTCCGCTGCGAACGGTGGAGGCACGTAGATCACAGAGGCGTTCGCCTCGGTGACGTGCATCGCTTCGTGCACGGAGTTGAAGATCGGCAAATCAAGGTGCGTTTGTCCGCCCTTGCCCGGTGTTACGCCGCCAACCATTTTGGTGCCGTATGCGATTGCCTGTTCAGAATGGAACGTACCCTGCGATCCAGTAAGGCCCTGACAGATGACTTTGGTGTTTTCGTCGATGAGAATGGCCATGATTAAGCCTCCTTGGTAATTTTGTGGTCGGTGGGGTGACCCACCTTTGGGGGCTTAGCCTTTGACGGCTTTCACGATCTTTTCGGCGCCGTCTTTCAGGTCGTCCGCTGCGATCACGTCAACGTCGGAGTTGTTGATGATGGCTTTGCCTTCTTCAACGTTTGTCCCTTCGAGACGTACAACCAGTGGAACCTTCAGGCCCACTTCTTTCACCGCAGACACAACGCCCTCAGCGATCACATCACAGCGCATGATGCCGCCGAAGATGTTCACAAGGATGCCTTTAACCTGTGGGTCAGACGTGATGATTTTGAACGCTTCGGTCACTTTCTCTTTGGTGGCGCCGCCACCAACGTCAAGGAAGTTCGCAGGCTCAGCACCATAAAGCTTGATGATGTCCATTGTGGCCATCGCCAGACCCGCACCGTTGACCATGCAGCCAATTTCGCCGTCCAGCGCAATGTAGTTCAGGTCAAACTTGGAGGCCGCCAGTTCTTTCGGGTCTTCTTCTGTTTCGTCGCGCAGGGCCGCGATATCAGCGTGGCGGTAAACCGCGTTGCCATCAAACGCGACCTTGGCGTCGAGAACCTTAAGGTCACCGGTGTCTGTGACGATCAACGGGTTGATCTCAAGCATCTCCATGTCTTTTTCGGTGAACGCTTTGTAAAGCTGGCCCATCAGTTTGACGCACTGCTTAACCTGTTGGCCTTGCAGGCCCAAGGCGAACGCAACGCGGCGGCCGTGGAAGGCTTGGTAACCAGTTGCAGGGTCAACAGTGAAGTTGATGATCTTTTCGGGTGTGTTGGCCGCGACTTCTTCGATGTCCATGCCGCCCTCAGTAGAAACAACGAACCCGATGCGGGACGTCTGACGATCCACCAGTAGGGCGAGGTACATTTCTGTTTCAATGCCGGAACCGTCCTCGATGTAGATGCGGTTCACTTGCTTACCGGCTGGACCAGTCTGGTGTGTGACCAATGTGCGGCCCAACATCTTCTTGGCTTCCTCAGCCGCTTCGACAGCGGATTTTGTCAGGCGAACACCGCCAGCATCACCCGCGTCAGGTTCCTTGAATTTACCTTTGCCGCGTCCACCTGCGTGGATCTGCGCCTTAACAACCCAAAGCGGGCCGTCCATTTCGCCTGCAGCGGTTTTCGCGTCTTCAGCCTTGAGGACTGCGCGGCCATCACTGACGGGCGCCCCATAAGAAGCGAGCAGTGCTTTAGCCTGATATTCGTGGATGTTCATGAAGTCGTCCTTCGGTCTGATAAGCGTTGAAACGATATAGACCCGTTAAACGCGCACAAAAAAAGAATTTCTTGGCGGATCCACTGAAAAAGCGACATTTGTGATCACAGGCTTAAAGGTGTGATCACAAATTAAATTATGGTTAGCGCCAACACGGTAAATATGGGCTTAAAGTGGAATCACTTGCCGCTGTGTGCCGCACCTGAGCGGGTCGCGATCATAGATCGGGTTATTGCTGGCAGCGATTTCCGGGCAAGAGGGTGCGCCTTGGCTTGGAAACAACGTGTCCTTGCCGTTGCTGCGGACCGCCCACCTGATCGCCCGTTGTTTCTGCAACGCCACTGTTGGATTGCACGTCAACATCGGGGGCGCAACACCAACGCCAAGGGTGTCACCATCTGCGTAGACTTATTGGTGTGGTTGAAACCCAAGTCATAGCCCCAGACATCGCGGCGCCACCACAGGGCGCGCATGCGGTAATGGGCCGGCACGTCGCGTGCCGAGGGGACCCCCCGCCAATAAAAAGGGCGCCCGAATGCGGACGCCCTTTTTAAGTAGATAAAACCGACTTACGCGAGGGAGGCGTCGATGCCGATGCACGCATCAACAAGGCCCTTAACCGCCGCAACAGAGTTGTCGAACATTGCTTGCTCGGCCTTGTCCATCTTAATGTCGATGACACGCTCAACGCCGCCGGCGCCGATCACAGTTGGAACGCCAACATACATGCCGTTCAAACCAAGGGCGCCGTCAACGTAGGCCGCACATGGCAGCACGCGTTTTTGGTCCTTCAGGAACGCTTCTGCCATCTCGATCGGGGATGTCGCAGGTGCGTAGAACGCGGAACCTGTTTTCAGCAGGCCAACAATTTCAGCACCGCCATCGCGTGTGCGCTGGATGATTGCGTCCAGCTTGTCTTGTGTTGTCCAGCCCATGTCCACGAGGTCAGGCAGCGGAATGCCACCAACTGTGGAGTAGCGTGCCAGTGGTACCATCGTGTCGCCGTGGCCACCCAGAACGAACGCAGTCACGTCGCGCATGGAGACCTCAAACTCTTCCGCAAGGAAGTGGCGGAAACGTGCGGAATCAAGAACACCCGCCATGCCGCAAACCATGTTGTGTGGCAGGCCAGAGAATTCGCGCAGTGCCCAAACCATCGCATCAAGCGGGTTTGTGATACAGATAACGAACGCGTTCGGTGCGTGGGCCGCGATACCTTCGCCAACGGATTTCATAACCTTGAGGTTGATGCCCAACAGGTCATCACGGGACATGCCCGGCTTGCGCGCAACACCAGCTGTCACGATGCAAACGTCAGCGCCCGCGATGTCTGCGTAATCAGACGTGCCGGACATAGCCGCGTCAAAACCCTCGGACGGGCCGGACTCAGCGATGTCGAGAGCTTTACCTTGTGGCAAGCCATCAGCGATGTCGAACAGGACGACATCGCCCAATTCTTTAACAGCTGCGAGGTGGGCGAGCGTGCCGCCGATGTTTCCGGCGCCGATCAGGGCAATTTTAGGTCTGGCCATTGTGAATGGATCCTTGTGTGCTTTCGAATTTGATCGTGTTAATCGCCGCTTGCCTAATCCTTTGCCACGTCTCGCGCAAGGGTTCAGCGCTGCAGTGCGGCATAGGCCATTGTTTGTAGGGAATTGTTTGCGCTATCGTTGCTGTACCACGGTGTATACTCAAGATGTGCCTTAGGGCGTCATGCTACAGCTTTCAGCGATTCCCCGAACCAAAAAGGCGGCAACATGGACGGAACACTCTTTTGGGCTTGGGCGATGATCGCGGCGTTTTGTGTCGGGATGTCAAAAGGCGGAGCGCCTGCGTTCGGCGCTTTGGCGGTGCCAATCCTGTCCTTGGTCATCTCCCCGGTTGCAGCGGCGGGACTTTTACTTCCGGTGTTTTTGTTCTCGGATATTTTTGGCGTTTGGGCCTATCGCAAAAATGTGAATTGGGCGCTGGTGCGCATCGCTGTCATCGGCGTCATCATTGGAACGAGCCTCGGATGGGCGACGGCACATTTGGTGTCAGACCAGGCCGTTCGCGTGTTAATCGGCGCGATCGGTTTGGTGTTCTCGCTGAATTTCCTGCGTCGCTCCACGAGCGAGGCGCCCGCGCGCGCGCCTAACGTGCGACGGGGCATTTTCTGGACGACCGTTGCGGGATTCACCAGCTTTGTCAGTCATGCCGGAGCACCACCTTGGCAGGTCTGGGTGCTGCCCCAAAAGCTTTCGAAAATGGTGTTCGCAGGTACATCCGCGGTCGCGTTTGCAATCATGAATGCCGCGAAAATCATACCCTATTATCACTTAGGGCAGTTGCAGGCTGATAATTTAAGGGTCACGATGATCCTGTTTGTTCCGGCAATTATCGGTGTTTTTGTGGCCTATCGCTTGATCCGTGTCCTACAGGAACGGGTGTTTTACCGCATCGTCACTTGGATGCTGCTTGCTGTGTCGATCAAGCTGATCTGGGACGGGATACTGGGTTAGGCACCGCTATCCGTATTGGGCAGGCTGTCAGCCAACACTTGAAACGCGCCGCCACTGGCAACCAGACATGTCGGCCCGCCCGCCGCGGTGACTGTGATCGTCCATGTGCCGGTTTCAAGCGAGGCAAATACCTCGACAATGGTATTGTCCGCACCGATGCCGATGGACTGGCGGGACTCGCCATAGCCACTGGCAAGGCGTTCCACGACCATCGCATGATCAGCGCAAGTGTTGGGTTGGGCGCTGGCAGTGGTGGCGAGCATGACAAAGGCAGCTACGAGAAATCTGGTCATCTTGGTCTCCTGAAATCAGCGCAGTTCCGTGCGCCAAGTGCGGTGGAATTTCTGTTAACCAGTTTGTGCCGTTAACCTTTGAGAATTGGTTAACAATACCGGACGGTGCCTGTTGCGCTGCGCTGCGGCATTTTGGGGCTTGCAACATCGCAAGGAATCTGACCCCTTTGGCGCAACTATATTTCGCTATCATTCAAGGATGCCACCATGACCCGCCCGTATCGTTCAGCCCTTTATATTCCCGGCTCGCGCCCACGTGCATTGGACAAAGCGCGGGGTTTGCCCGTTGATGTGATCCTGTTTGACCTCGAAGACGCGGTCACCCCGGATGA
>JAHBAO020000119.1 GCA_018500065.2 Octadecabacter sp.
GTTGGGTATCTCGTCGGCAACGGATTGTCGGGCAGATATTCGGTGCGGGTTGGCGTCAATCGCATGGTGTTGATCGGCGCGGTGCTTACTGTGGCTGGCATGACGCTACTGTTGTTGCTTGATCTGCTTGGCATCAGCCATCCCTATGTTTTCTTTGGGTTTATGATCTCAATCGGCTTGGGCAACGGCATCATGTTGCCAAATGCCAACGCTGGTATGCTGTCCGTGCGTCCTGCGCTTGCAGGGTCTGCGGCGGGCCTTGGCGGGGCCTTCATGATCGGTGGCGGTGCTGCGCTTTCGGTGATTGCCGGATTTATCCTTGGCCCAGACACGGGTGCGCGACCTTTGATCATCCTGATGCTCCTCACGACGATTGCCGCTGTCTTCTGTGCGCTTTGGGTGATGAAGCGCGCCAGTATTGTCGAAGACGCAGACTAGCGCCACCTCTCGACTCGTGACTTTGCAAAGTCTATTATCAAATTTGCATTTCATCGACTTGGGAACACAGCATGGCACCGCACAAACTTTACGCTGGCGCGAAGTTACGCGAATTGCGCGGGCGCATTGGCTGCACCCAAAAGACATTCGCTGAAAAGCTTGGCGTGTCGCTGCCCTACTTGAACCAAATGGAAAACAACAACCGCCCCGTGTCGACGACGGTTGTGTTGGCCTTGGCGCAGGAATTTGGCTTTGACGTGACCGAACTGCAATCGGGCGACGAGGCCCGCCTTGTCGGGGACATGCGCGAAGCCCTGGCCGACCCGATTTTCACCAGCGCCACCCCGCCCCTTGTTGACTTGCGCCTTGCCGCATCAAACGCCCCGGCCCTTGCCCGCGCGTTTCTAGAACTGCACACAGCCTATCGCCAAACCCATGAAAGATTAGCATCTTTGGACGAAGCCTTGGGGCGCGAAGACAGCCGCCTGTCTGCCAGCCCGTGGGAAGAAGTGCGCGACTTTTTCCATTATTGCGACAACTACATAGACGCCGTGGACCGCGCAGCCGAACGGTTCGCAAACAAAGCCGAAGGCGACATTGACGCCGCGGCCCGCAGTGCGTTGGCCGAAAGCGGCGTGCGTATTGTCTACAAAGACAATGGCGCGATCCGGCATTATGATCCTGAAACACGTTTGCTGACCCTTGCCGCGAAAGCCGCACCAGCAACCCAGCGGTTTCAACTGTTGTTGCAGGTCGCGCTTATCAAGCAGGGAAAACTGCTCGACGCGACGCTTGATTTGGCACGGTTTCAATCGCCACAAGCCCGCAGCATCGCCAAAGTCGGGTTGGCCAATTATTTTGCTGGCGCGACCCTCATGCCCTACGTCGCATTTCAAACCGCCGCCCAAGACACCCGTCATGACCTAGAACGCTTGGCCGATCAATTCGGTGTGTCGCTTGAACAGGTTGCCCATCGCCTTTCAACGCTACAGCGCCCCGGCGCAAAGGGAATTCCGTTCTTCTTTGTGCGCGTTGATCCCGCTGGCACGATCACCAAGCGCCACTCAGCAACCACGCTTCAGTTCGCACGGTTTGGCGGCGCGTGCCCGTTGTGGAATGTGCACGGCGCGTTCGAAACGCCGGGCCGTTGGCTACGTCAACTGGCACAAACCCCTGACGGGGTTAGATATTTCTGTCTCGCACGGGATGTTAGCAAACCGGGCGGTGCGTGGGGCGTTCCGACCCGACGTTACGCAATCGGGCTGGGCTGCGAAGTCAAACACGCCTCAAAACTCGTCTATGCAGACCACATGATGACCGAAGACGCGGACGCCTTTGAACCCATCGGGATTTCCTGCCGCATATGTGAACGCAAATCCTGCCCGCACCGTTCAGTCCCGCCGCTGGAACGTCAATTGCGCGTCGACCCGAACGAGCGCGGCATGCTGCCCTATCAGTTGGATTAAGACAGCCCCCGCGCGATGCCGGCTAATCGTTAGGCGCGCAGCATCGACCAAAGCTGATCCTTCAAGGACATCCGCTCTTTGCGCATTTCTTGCATGTGTGCATCATCTGTTGGTTCAACATCTGTTTCGGCGCGATGGATAGAACGGTTCACATCATGATAAGCATCCGAAAGCTTCGCAAAGTGCGCATCTGATTGTTTGAGATTGCTTATTTTTGCGGCATGTTCCGGAAATTCATCTGCAAGTTCGTGGGCTGTATGTGACATTGGTGTCCTCCTGTAGGTGTCAGGAAAAGGCTATGACACCCTTGCGCGCGCCACCTTGATCAGGATCAACAATGCACGTTAGTTTCGCGCAGCGCGCCATCCGGCGGCCCGCGCTTCAGCTTCTGTGCAAAACCACCGCTCGCCGCTTGCTTCGTTGATACGGGTGTTCGCGTAGTCGCGATTGTGGGGCATGTGGTAAATCTGGCCGGATCCAGAAATGTTGCCTTTGATGATACAATTTGCGTCTGGCGCTGCGATGTCTGGCGATGGCGCGCGCTGATCTGCGCGATAGGCTGAAGGTTCCTGCATCGAACTGGCCCAAAGCCCAAGGCCGAGGACTTGCGCCGTTTTTTCAGCCAAGTCGTAATCCATCGAGTATTCGCGATACGCCCGCGCCCATCCGTCAGACACCAGCGCCTCCCCGATGTCACGCCCGTTGACAAAACACTTGGCAACGCTGCGCTCGTACCGGTCGCGATCCACTTCGCGACAAGTCGCACGCGCACCTTGATAGCGTCGCGCAACTTCTTCGCGCACGAACGCACCACACGGCCAAACACGGCCCTGCGCATCCTCGCAGGTTTGCGCGGTTTCGGGGGCATCAATGCCATGAAGCCGAACACGCTGGCCCGAAACATCTAAAGTATCGCCATCAATAACACGCACACGCCCATCTACATCTGCCAGAGCAGGCCCAGCGAGACACAACATAAGCGAAAAAATGCGGAACATTCCGCTAACTAAATGTTAACGGGCCAACTTCGCAAGTCAGAAGTTGTTAAACAGTTAACGTTGCGCAGTTTTCCAGTCAGGGTGAACCCAAGGCGCATCATTGCTGGGCGCAAGCGGCGCTTTACTCAAGATATGATCGGACATTTTTTCCCCCACCATAATTGACGGCGCATTGAGATTGCCGTTGGTGATCCGCGGAAAAATGGAACTGTCAGCGACACGCAAACCTTGCACCCCAATCACGCGACCCTCTGGGTCAACAACTGCCATCGGGTCGTCTTTGCTGCCCATCTTGCAGGTGCCACAAGGGTGATAGGCGCTTTCAACGTCCTTACGAATGGCCGCATCCAAGGCCTCATCAGATTGTACGTCCGCACCCGGTAGCAATTCTTCACCGCGAAATTTCGCGAAGGCGTCTTGGCCGAAAATCTCACGTGTCAGTCGGATACAGGTGCGAAAGTCCTCCCAGTCATCGGGATGTGACATATAGTTGAAGAAGATTTTTGGATCAGCTTTCGGGTCAGACGACGTCAACGTCACTTCACCCCGCGATTTGGACCGCATCGGCCCGACATGCGCCTGAAACCCTTCCTGCGCGCCCGTCCCGTCGTACCGCACCGCGATCGGCAAGAAATGGAATTGAATGTCTGGATAGTCCAATCCGGCCTTTGAGCGGATGAACCCAGCCGCTTCGAACTGATTGGACGCGCCGATGCCTGATTTTGTAAATAACCAGCGTGCACCGACCCATGCTTTGGCAAGTAAATGCCAGTATTTGTAAAGGCTGTGACGGCCCTTACCGGCCATCTGAACATACAGCTCAAGATGGTCTTGTAGATTTTGTCCAACTCCGGCGCGATCCGCCACAACCTCAATCCCATGCTCAGACAGGTGTTTGGCGGGGCCAATCCCCGACAGCATCAATAGTTTAGGAGAATTGATCGCGGAGGCAGCGATAATAACCTCAACGCCCGCTTCAATGATCCGCCCGTCCGTCAGCTCAACCCCAGTTGCGCGGCGATCTTTCATGATCACCCGTGCGGCAGTGCCTTGAATAACTTCACAATTCCCCGTTGCTTGCGCGGGGCGCAAATAGGCCGACGCCGCCGACCAGCGTTTACCCTTCCAGATGGTCGCATCGAACGGGCCGAAACCCTCTTGCTTTTCACCATTGTAATCCGGCGTCAGGTGATACCCCGCTTGAGCGCCCGCTTTGATAAACGCGCGGGTCAACCGGTTCGTTCCAGGGCCACGGGTGACATGAAGCGGGCCACCCTTACCGCGCCAGTTTTTATCGCCACCACGCCCGCCAGAGTGCCAATCTTCCATGCGTTTGTAGTAGGGCAGAACGTCTGTGTAGGCCCAACCCTGCGCCCCGCTTTCGGCCCAATGATCAAAATCGTGGGCGTGACCACGCACATAAATCATACCGTTGATGGAGGACGATCCGCCGATGACCTTACCGCGCGGACAGGCCAGTTCGCGCCCACCCAAATGCGGCTCCGGCGCGGATTTATAACCCCAATCATAGCGCTTCATGCTCATGGGATAGGACAACGCGGCGGGCATATTGATGAACGGGCCAACATCGGTGCCGCCGGTTTCGATCACGATCACTTTGCGCCCTGCTTCGGCCAAACGGTACGCCATCGCGCACCCTGCACTGCCCGCACCGACGATGATGTAGTCCGCGTTTTTCATGAGTTTAAGTAGCCTAGGAAGAGCGAGATAAATGCACCGACGTGCA
>JAHBAO020000171.1 GCA_018500065.2 Octadecabacter sp.
GCCTTTGCGGAAACCCTTCATCTCAACTTCAGGCTGCGCCTCTTTCAGCTTGTCAGTGACTGTCGCGTCCAGCTCAGCTGCGGTGATTGTGATCTCGTAGCCGCGCTTCAGGCCTTCGTTCAGGGTCTCTTTGACCGACATTTTATAGTCCTTTTCATCTCATTCAGCCCCAACGGGACAAATATTTGGTGCGGGTGAAGGGACTCGAACCCCCACGCCATAGGCGCCAGAACCTAAATCTGGTGCGTCTACCAATTCCGCCACACCCGCATTTCGTTATAAAGGGAAGGCACAGCCCTCCCTTTAAGTTGGGCGCTTCCTAGCAAAGTGTTCTGGAGGATGCGAGAGGAAAACGCACCTGTTTCGCTTTGATGTGACGTTATTTTTTAGGGCTTTCGCACAAGGGGTCAAAACCGCAGCTGGCGTGGCGAAAAAGACTCACATCGCAACGATGCCGCGCAAAGATACGAATTATGTCCCACGCTTAACTTTTTGTTGCCATATTTCAGGGCAAAAGTCTGAGGCAGACAAATAGCTGAGAGCGAGAAACGCCATGCACCTGGGAAATACACAAGACTTTAAAGACCGCGTTGCGGTATCCACCCTGCCCGCCAATGTTGCCGGGCTTGCTGCGGGAACCACCGTGATGACGCTGGACGGCGAAAAAGCCGTCGAAACGTTGAAAGCCGGCGACCGGATCATCACCCGCGACAGCGGCATGGCGATCCTGCGCGAAACGCGCAACCAAAACGTCCACGTGGCCTTCATCCAGATCAAAGCGGGCTCTTTGGGCCATACACGCCCCGAAGCCGACATGATCCTTGGACCCGACACACTGGTTCACATCCGTGACTGGCGCGCGAAGGCCCTGTTTGGCGCAGACGTTGCCACCGTTAAGGCCAAGCGCCTGATCGACGGTGAATTCGTTTCCGAAGTCAAAGCCAAGTCACTGACTGTTTATGAGCTGATCTTTGAAAAACAGCACATTGTTTACGCAGACGGCCTCGAAGTCGCCAGCACCGCAGTCTGAACCGACCTGAACAAGCGCTAACGCGCGTTCGACTATTTGCTCAGAACTCTCGGCTCGCCTATAGGCCATTTCAAACGCAGTTCCTTTCGGAGCTGCGTTTTTCGTTGTGAATGCGCCTATTTCTCGCCTGTTTCTGTGACACGCCACTCCCTGCTGCCCCGTAAGAATAAGTATTTTTGCGCCAAAGAAGGATAAGAATCGCGTGGCGCGGCTTGAGTTTTAATTTCGCCCACATGTGCAGCACTTTGCCTAATTTTTAGGCAGTGTAGTTTGATTCCATTTTGTCGCGGGTCGAATCCAGCGTCTGGAATTGTAGCCCAAGCGCAAAAGTGGTTGATGCAAGCAAGGCCAGGTCTGCAATGAGGAGTCTCAGCTATGAAAAAGATCGAAGCGATCATCAAGCCGTTCAAATTGGACGAAGTGAAAGAAGCGCTGCAAGACGCTGGCATTCAAGGCCTGAGCGTTGTGGAAGTCAAAGGGTTCGGGCGCCAAAAAGGCCATACCGAACTTTATCGCGGCGCAGAATACGTCGTGGATTTCCTGCCAAAGGTGAAGATCGAGGTCGTTCTGGCCGACGATCAAGTGGATGGCGCAATCGAAGCCATTATCACTGCGGCAAAAACAGACAAAATCGGTGACGGCAAAATTTTCGTCTCTGATGTCAGCCAGGCGATCCGTATTCGTACCGGTGAAGAAGGCGACGAAGCGCTGTAAGCGCGGCGTCCAACACATTCTAATTCAAACCTACCAACCGAAAGACTGATGACATGACAACCAACAAAGACGTTGTGAAGATGATCAAAGATGAGGGCATCGACTATGTCGATATCCGTTTCACGGATCCGCGCGGCAAGCTGCAGCACGTAACATTGATTTCTGACGAAGTTGACGAAGATTTCCTCGAAGAGGGCTTCATGTTTGACGGCTCCTCTATCGCAGGTTGGAAAGCGATCAACGAATCCGACATGAAACTGATGCCAGACGCATCCAGCGCATACCTTGACCCCTTCTATGCCGAGAAAACACTTTGCATTCACTGTTCTGTTGTTGAGCCTGACACAGGCGAAGGCTACGAGCGCGACCCACGCGGCACAGCCGAGCGCGCAGAAGCCTACCTGAAGTCCACGGGCATTGGTGATACATCTTTCTGGGGTCCAGAAGCTGAATTCTTCCTGTTTGATGACGTGCGCTACAACGTCGGCATCAACAAGGTGTCCTACGAAGTCGACGCGATTGACGCGTCATGGAACACCGACACACAATACGAAATGGGCAACACAGGCCACCGTCCTGGCGTTAAGGGCGGCTACTTCCCGGTAAACCCAATTGACGACGCACAGGACATTCGTTCTGAAATGCTGTCCACAATGAAGCGTCTCGGCATGAAGGTCGACAAGCACCACCATGAAGTGGCGTCTTGCCAGCACGAGCTGGGCTTGATCTTTGGCACGCTGACAACACAAGCGGACGAGCTGCAGAAGTATAAGTATGTTGTTCACAACGTGGCACAGGCCTACGGCAAGTCCGCAACATTCATGCCAAAGCCAATCGCGGGTGACAACGGCACCGGCATGCACGTGAACATGTCCATCTGGAAAGATGGTAAGCCATTGTTCGCAGGCGACAAATACGCTGATCTGTCGCAAGAAGCTTTGTACTTCATCGGTGGTATCCTGAAGCACGCAAAAGCCCTGAACGCGATCACAAACCCATCCACAAACTCTTACAAGCGTTTGATCCCGGGTTTCGAAGCGCCCGTTCTGCGTGCCTACTCTGCGTCTAACCGGTCAGGTTGCGTACGTATTCCGTGGACTGAGTCCCCGAAAGCCAAGCGCGTTGAAGCGCGTTTCCCTGATCCAGCAGCCAACCCATACCTCTGCTTTGCGGCATTGCTGATGGCTGGCCTTGACGGCATCAAAAACAAGATCGACCCGGGCCCTGCGTCTGACAAAGATCTTTACGATCTGCCACCGGAAGAACTCGCAGAAATCCCGACCGTATGTGGATCCCTGCGCGAAGCACTGGAAGAGCTGGAAAAAGACATGGACTTCCTGTTGCAGGGCGACGTGTTCACCAAAGACCAGCTTCAGGGCTACATCGACCTGAAATGGGACGAAGTCTACGAATACGAACACACACCACACCCAGTTGAATTCAAGCTGTATTACAGCTGCTAATTCAAACGGTTACCAGATTTAAAGGGCGCTCTTTCGGGGCGCCCTTTTTCGTTGTCTGGCAGCTTCATGCGCCATTCAAACCCGCGCGCATCGTTGGTTGCAATAGCGCGTCATTCTAATCCGCCATATTCCTGCCCGACTTCCGACCTGAACTTACCTTTCCGCTAACATCGAGTTGACGAAATCATGGGTGAAAAAGCCACCATGACCAGTACGCACATTTATAATCCGCACCAAAAGCCCAAGCAGACCTCATCCACGATGAGTTTTGGCGCGCACCGTCAAATGGACTTGCCCACCTCGGCGATCCACGCAGGCGCCAACGCCATGCCGCGTGCGTGGCAAACGCGCGGCGTTCCCGGTCAGGCCAGCTGTCCTCAGTACGGCGCGCCGGCCGATAATATTGTCGACATTATTACCGCCCCGTTTCGTCGCGCCTTGGCGACAAAACCACGCAAGATTGCCTGTGCAGGCTTGGTTTTCACCACGGTTGTCATCTACCTTTTCTAATCATTCCGACAGACACCGCGCTAAAACATGTCGTTTTTTGACCTGACAGCCACTAAATGCCTTGCCACGCTGACCTCACTTATAGGAGGCTGGCCATGAATTCCCCATACCGTGACACGCGAAAGATTGACCCAACGCAGGGCATGACACTTGGGGACGGCAGCCCCAACGACAATAACCGTGTGGAAATTGGCCCCACGCAATTGGCTTTCAACGAATGGGCAGCGGCAGGGCTGATCCTGCCCAATCTTGAAGCAATGCGCGAATACCGCTGGAAACGCCTGACCCAACACATCATCGATCGCGATTTGGGCGGCTTGTTGATGTTTGACCCGCTCAACATCCGCTACGCCACCGACAGCACCAACATGCAGCTGTGGAACACCCATAACCCGTTTCGCGCGGTCTTGCTGTGCGCGGACGGCCACATGGTCATCTGGGACTACAAGAATTCCCCTTTCCTGAGCGAGTTTAACCCCCTTGTCGCCGAGCAACGCTCCGGCGCGTCGATGTTCTATTTTTCAAACGGCAACAAAGGCTTACAAGCGGCATCCACCTTCGCGGATGAAGTCAAAGACCTCATGCGCGCCCATGCGGGCACCAACATGCGCCTTGCCGTAGACAAGATCATGGTGGACGGGCTGCGCGCCCTCGAAGCGCGTGGTTTTACAGTTGAGGAAGGCGAGGAAGTTACCGAACACGCACGGTCCGTAAAAGGCCCCGATGAAATCCTCGCCATGCGCTGCGCCAATCACGCCTGCGAAACCGCCTGCAAATCAATGGAAGACTTCGCACGTGCCCACTCTGGCAACGGCACAACATCCGAGGACGATATCTGGGCGGTTCTGCACGCTGAAAACATCAAACGCGGTGGCGAATGGATCGAAACCCGCCTTCTTGCCTCTGGCCCGCGTACCAACCCGTGGTTTCAGGAATGCGGCCCGCGCATCACCCAGCCCAATGAAATTCTCGCCTTTGATACCGATCTGATCGGGTCCTACGGCATCTGCATCGACATCTCGCGGACGTGGTGGATTGGCGACGAAAAGCCCCGCCCCGACATGGTCGAGGCAATGAAGCACGCGGTGGAACACATTGAAACCAATATGCAAATGCTGAAGCCAGGGGTGAACATCCAAGACCTGTCGCGCAACACCCACGTGCTGCACGACAAATACCAAAAACAGAAATACGGCTGCTTGATGCACGGCGTGGGTCTGTGCGATGAATGGCCCTTGGTCGCCTACCCTGACAAGATGGTCGAGGGTGCGTTCGATCACGAGCTGGAGGCGGGCATGGTCATTTGCGTCGAAGCTTTGGTCGGTGAGGAAGGCGGTGATTTCTCAATCAAGCTCGAAGATCAGGTGCTGATAACCGAAGACGGCTTTGAGAACCTCACCACCTATCCCCACGATGACGCGCTTATGGGGCGTTAGGGAACACAATAGATTCCCCAAATTCATGCGGCATTTCGGATCAATCGGTAAGTTTCATTGGCTGCAGAAATTCGGATTTCTTCAAGGCCGGCTGTCGGAATACTACGACGCGAGTGATCTTCAATTGAAGCATCGGCTTTAAGCTTCAATCGCTCTATTGCCAGACCGCGAATGACAATTTCAGCGTTAGGCTCCATTTCTGCCTCGTTTCGCTCCCATCGGCCAATTGATTGCTTGTCGCGATGGACGACCCGCGCCAGTTCAGATTGTGTCATCCCCATTTCACTGCGTAAGAAGCGAAGTTCACTTCCGCTAATGCTGCCATCTTGTAAAATGATGCCTACAGCAATTTCGGCATGCAATTGTGCAATTCGAGGAATACGGATCACCTCTTCACCGTTGTCGTCTACAAGCGGCTCAAGCCCTTCAACGAAAACGTTGTCCAAACCGCATTCGATATAATGATAAATAGTCATTCGATCTCACCTTCCAATAAGGTTCCAGCACGAGTTGAAGTCTCATCGACCCAAAAAATCGTAACTAGCTTTAGTGTATTTGAGGCTTTGTCCGGAACGACAACACAACAAACTTCTCGCCCGTCGGAGTTGGGTGTTCTGGAATGCACCTCATACTTAAAATACCCGTCACGGGTAGACGGAACTGCGTCCCTCAGCACAAAGCCATTGCGTAGTGCAAACAACACGTCCGAAATGATCAAAGCGCGTTCCAACAGGCGCTCGCGGGCATGCTGTGTCCAACACAGATCCAAATACGGATCCATTGCGATAAGTCTTATTTCCGTAGTTGCATTTGAGGGCGTCCATGCCATGCACTTCCTATCTTTTACGAAGCAACGAATCTACGTTCGCTTCAACCTTGTATCACCGTGATACTTACGAAGTATTAACGTGATATCAAGTCAACAATTTGTTTGCATCTTTGTGAGGTAAAATCGCCACGAGCACCTGCGCGGCCGATACAATCAAAGAACGCCCCAAATTTTCAGCATGTGCTCACCTTCCCGTGACAGCTTCGTCTCACATCTTGCGCGTTCGATGACCTAGGTCCACCCTTGGCTCAACCAAAGGATTCTTTATGCCCACGTCACGCTTCACTTTCCCCGGTCACAACGGCCAACTTTCCGCGCGTCTTGACCTCCCCGAAGGCCCGCACCTTGCAACCGCCCTGTTTGCCCATTGCTTTCCCTGCTCCAAAGACATCCCCGCTGCCCGCCGTATTGCCGGTCGATTGTCGGCGATGGGCATCGCGGTGCTGCGTTTTGACTTCACGGGTTTGGGCCACTCCGAAGGTGAATTTGAAAACACAAACTTCACCACAAATGTGCAGGACCTCGTGGCAGCCAGTGCAGAACTGGCGCAACGTGGTATGGCCCCGTCTTTGCTGATCGGTCATTCCCTTGGTGGCGCGGCTGTTCTGAAAGCCGCGTCCGAGCTGGCAAACATCCAGGCGGTCGTCACTATCGGCGCCCCGTTTGATCCCGAACACGTCACCCACACCTTCGCCCACGCCCTGCCCCAAATCATGCGTGACGGTGTTGCCGAAGTCAGCCTTGGCGGTCGCCCGTTCCGCATCTCAAACGATTTCCTCGAAGATGTCGCCAAAGGCAAACTCACCCCCGCAATCGCCAACCTCAACGCCGCATTATTGGTGCTGCATGGCCCGCGCGATGCAACCGTCTCAATCGACAACGCCTCCGAGATTTTCCTCGCCGCCAAACATCCCAAAAGCTTCATCACTTTGGACAGCGCCGACCACCTGCTCACGAAATCCGAGGACGCAGAATACGCCGCCGATGTGATCGCAACATGGGCCAAACGCTATATCGACCTGCCCCGTCCTGCACCCCCCATCGGAACGCCCGAAGGCGTGCTGCGCGTCTCTGAAGCTGACCCAAAAGGTTTCATGCAAGACGTGCAATCCGGCCCTCACCATCTGCTCGCGGATGAACCCGCGGCCTATGGCGGCACAAACAAAGGCCTCACCCCTTATGGCCTGCTCTCAGCGGGCCTGGGTGCCTGTACGTCCATGACGATCCGCATGTACGCGCGGCGCAAAGCCTGGCCCCTGACCTCGGTCAGCGTCGATGTCACTCACGATAAGGTCCACGGCCAAGATGCTGGTTCTGAAAGCAAAACCAAGATCGACAGCTTCACCCGCGCAATCACGCTAAAAGGTGATCTCGACGAAACACAGCGCCAACGCTTGCTCGAAATCGCGGATCGTTGCCCCGTTCACCAGACCCTGGAACGCAGCAACCACATCACCACCAAACTCGCGTAAGCTTTGCCTTTGTTTCAAAAATATCCTCCCCGAAGGGCCGATCAAAACAAGCACCACTTTCCCGCGATGGGCACACATCAAACACCCACCAAACAAAAAAATAAGGCGCGCAGCTTTTGCCGCGCGCCTCACTCTTTTCTAACGCTTGGGTTGGTTTAGCCGCGGGCTTTGCCGACAAGCTTCCAAACAGCAGGCAGCAGCAAGGCTGCAACACCCAGCTTAAGCGCATCCCCGATTAGGAAAGGCGTGATACCCCACTCCAATGTCTGCGCCCAGCTTTCGGCAAAACCGTTGAGCCACAACAGGCCGGGCAGGTAGATCAGCGCATTGCCGACCAGCATCGCAACAGCCATCAAAGCAACGCTGCGATCCCAACCCAGACGGGCGAAATATCCAAGCGCCGCGGCCGCCATCGCATAGCCAACCAAATAGCCGCCTGTGCCGCCCATCATGTAAGTCAGGCCTGCTTTCTCACCGGCAAACACGCTCGCGCCAACGGCGCCAAGCGCCAGATAACCCAAGATCGTGATCAGGCCCAAACGCGCGCCATAACCCGCACCAATCGTCAGCACGCCCAACGTCGTCAGCGTAATCGGCACCGGATTGCCCGGCAGGAATATCTGAATTTTCGCCATTGCTGCCAAAGCCGCGATACCAACCACCACAAGGATGGCTTGCTTAACCCGCAAAGCAGACCCCGCGGCGGGGCCAAATACTTCGGCTAAAACACTGTTATTCATTGTCATCGCCATTGTCGCGGCTCCTTTTGTCAAATTCGTTGCCTAAGACATGCCCCAGCGACACTCTTTCTGCAAGTGCGCAAGGGATGATAACGCTAACCCCTGATGTACCACGTGGTTGAAACGTAATCCTTGCGCGGTCCCTGAACGTTCCACGTCACCGCCCAGCAGGTCCATTCCGAAAAATCATACCCGCCGCGATACATATCCTCGCCGCACAAATGTTCTGTCGCTTGCCCGCCCAAGGACGGATCAAAATCATGAAACGCTCGCCCGTCTTCAAAGAGCACTTCAATCCGCTCACCGGCCCTGCGCCAAATATACTTCCGTTCTGCTTCAAACCGCTGCTCGTTCATGATCAACGCGCCTCTCTCGACATATTCAGCCCCATCACTGGTCGCTGAAATCTCTGCACGCCCTTCAAATCGCGACGTTGCGCCCGCGCGTGCGTCCTTAATGGTGCGCGACACCTCATAGCCGCCCATGAATTCCGAAAGTCCGCGCATCAGTTGGTATACGTTCCATCGCTGAAGCTTCCATCGGCAGAAATGAACCGCACCGTAATTCCAGACAACGCCACCTCGTAACAGGTCCAGCCATCGCTCGGCGGCCATTGGCTACAATAGCGATCTCCACGCAC
>JAHBAO020000346.1 GCA_018500065.2 Octadecabacter sp.
CGGTTTGGGTAAGTAACGAAATAGCGGCGCGCTATTCGTAGCGCGCTGCCTTTTGCCGAACTGCGGGCAACGGTTCTGGTGTGGTTGACCAGAAAGGCAAAGCGCCGTTAGGTGTCTGTTCAATAATGAGGCACCAAAAAATGGCAGGCAAAACCGCCCCCTTTTCCCGTTTCGAATGGATGATCGCATGGCGCTATATTCGCGCCAAACGCGCCGAAGGTGGCGTGAGCGTCATGACGTGGATTTCACTGATCGGCGTGACGCTGGCGGTGTTTGCGCTTATTGCCGTGCTTGCGGTGCGCTCTGGGTTTCGTGCAGATTTCGTGGATACGATTGTCGGGGCCAATGCCCACCTGACGGTGCGTGAAAATTACTTGGAAACGGTGACCGTTACGCAGGGCGATCAGTCCGTGGATGTGACCCGCCGCGTTGATACGATTACGGATGGCGAAGCATTAGCGGCGCAATTGGCTGCCGTGGACGGTGTCACCCGTGCAGCACCAATCGTGCGCGGTGAAGGGTTGGCGTCGCAAGCGGACAACAGCAGTTTCGTGCAGATTTACGGCATCACGCAAAGCGATTTGATGGACATTCCGCTGGTGCTGAACCCGCAATCCAGCTCGGGTTCGATTGATGATTTCGGGCCAAGTGATGCAGGGTCAGGCATCGCGCTGGGCTCTGGTGTGGCGCGCAAACTTGGGGTGCAGGTCGGGGACCGGATCAACCTGTTGTCGGCAACGGGCGTTCAGACGGCCGCTGGCCGCAGCCCGCGCCGCGTGGCCTATGACGTTGTCTATATTTTCCAGACTGGACGCTACCTCACGGACGTCAGCCGCGTGTATCTACCCCTCGACGCTGCGCAGAGTTTCTTAAGCCGCGACGGGGTGCACGACGAAATTGAAATCTACGTGGCCGACCCGGATCGCGTTGAAGAATGGATCCAGCCGCTTTACGCGCAGCTTGGGCCAGAGGCGTTTCTATACAGCTGGAAAGACAATGAAGGCGCATACCTTCGCGCCCTTACGGTCGAGGACAACGTGATGTTTGTGATCATGGCGATCCTTGTGCTGATCGCCTCAATGAACATCATTAGTGGATTGATTATGTTGGTGAAAAACAAAGGCCGCGACATTGGAATTTTGCGCACGATGGGGCTGAGCGAAGGGTCCGTTCTTCGGATATTCTTCATTTGCGGCGCAGGCCTTGGCACGGTTGGCACGCTGCTCGGGGTGATCCTCGGGTGCCTGTTCGCCATCTACATCGACCAGATTTTTGCACTGGTGAACTACGCCGCTGGGGGCGGTGTTTGGGACCCGTCCATTCGCGGCATCTATACGATCCCTGCGAGGCTGGAGCTTGACGACGTGCTAAAGGCGGTTGTCTTGTCGCTGTCGCTCAGCTGGATTGTGACGATCTTTCCAGCGCGGCGCGCGGCACGCATGAACCCCGTGGAGGCCCTGCGGTATGAGTGATGTGACCCTAAAGCTCGACGGGCTGAAGAAAGCCTACAACCACGGCAAACCGAATGAAGTACAGGTGCTTCATGGCGTGTCTTTGCAGGTCGCCAAGGGCGAGGTCGTGGCCTTGGTCGCGCCGTCAGGTGCGGGTAAGTCCACGCTGCTGCACATCGCCGGATTGCTGGATACACCTGATAGTGGAACGGTCGCGATTGCAGGCGAAGACCTGACCAAGCTGGGGGATCGCAAACGCACCTCCGTGCGGCGCAACGATGTGGGGTTCATCTATCAATTCCACCATTTGCTGCCCGAGTTTTCGGCGCTTGAAAACATCGTACTGCCGCAGTTGGCCAACGGGATCACGCAGGTCGAAGCCGAAGCACACGCAATGGATTTGCTTGCCCGTGTCGGCGTCGAAAGCCGCGCGCAGCATCGCCCCGCGGCGCTGTCGGGGGGGGAACAACAGCGGGTCGCGTTTTGTCGGGCTTTGGCGAACAAGCCGAAATTGCTGCTCGCGGATGAACCAACGGGCAACCTTGACCCGGGCACATCTGACCGGGTGTTTGGCGCGTTGATGGAATTGGTACGCGCGTCCGGCCTGTCTGCCCTCATCGCGACGCATAACTTGGAACTGGCCGCGCGGATGGACCGCACTGTGCGTTTGAATGCAGGATTGATCGAATGAAGGTATTTGTTTCTGAAATTGAAGACGTCGCAAAGGCGGCGATGGTCGCGCATGGCGCCGGTGCTTGGCAAGCGGGCGAAGTGGCCGGCGCTGTTGCCCGTGCCGAGGCATTTGGGAACGTGATTTGCGGCCTCTATTATCTTGAAAGTTACTGCACACAGTTGCAATCTGGCCGTGTTGACGGGCAGGTGGACCCCGTTGTGACGCGCCCCAAGGCAGGACAGGTCGTTGCGGACGCGCGTTTTGGGTTCGCGCAACCTGCGTTCAGCCGCGGATTGCCGCAGGCCATTGAAGCAGCACATGAAAACGGCGTCGCGACCTTGGCCGTCGCGCACGCCCACACCTGCACCAGCCTTGGATTTTTCACCGAACAGATTGCGGCGGCAGGGCTTGTCGGGATTGGTTTTACCAATGCATCACCCGTGGTTGCACCGCCAAATGGCAACAAGGCTGTCATCGGGACCAACCCGATCTCCATGTCAC